>DAIDKG010000058.1 GCA_027450125.1 Bordetella sp.
ATATGAAGACATCGCAGAAGACCCTCGTCGTATCGCTGGCCTGGCTGCTCCACGGCTGCATGGTCGGCCCCGACTACCGCAAGCCGACGGTCGACATGCCGGTGGCGTACAAGACGATGCCTGGTTGGAACACGGCGCAACCGGCGGATGACGCGCCCAAGGGCGAATGGTGGAAGCCGTTCCACGATCCCTTGCTCGACCGCCTCGAGCCGCAGGTGTCCGTCTCCAACCAGACGGTGCGCCAGAGCTACGCCAACTACCAGCAGGCGCTGGCCGAGGTGCGCGTCGCGCGCGGCGCGCTGTTTCCCACGCTGGGCCTGACCGGTTCGGCCACCCGCCAGCGCAGTTCCACCGCCCTGGGCGTAGTCAGTTCGGGCACGCTCGAGGGCAGCGCGAGCTGGACCCCCGACCTGTGGGGCAAGGTGCGGCGCTCGATCGAAGAAAACACGGCCATCGCGCAGGCGGACCAGGCGCTGCTGGCCAATGCCACGCTTTCCGAGCAGACCGCCCTGGCCACCGCCGTCATCGAACTGCGCACAACCGACGCCAACATCGACCTGCTGCGGCAAACCGTCGCGGCCGACCAGGAGGCGCTGCGCGTGGTCGAGAACCAGAGCAGCGCCGGCACGACGGCGCCGTCCGACCTGATCACCGCGCGCGTGCAGCTCGAGAGCGCGCAGTCGAGCCTGATCGCGCTGGGCGTGGCGCGCGCCCAGTACCAGCACGCCATCGCCGTGCTGGTGGGCAAGAACCCCGAGGACCTGGACATCCCGCATGATCCCAGGCTGCCCGACCTGCCCCAGGTCCCTGTCGGGGTGCCATCGACGCTGCTGCAGCGGCGCCCGGACATCGCCGCGGCCGAACGCCAGATGGCGGCCCAGAATGCCGCCATCGGCGTGGCGGTGGCGGCGTACTATCCTGAAATCTCGCTGTCTGCCCTGGACGGCTTCGCGCAGTCCCCGCTCGCGGGCCTGCTGCACGCGGCCAGCCGCGTGTGGTCGCTCGGCGCCGACGCGAGCATGACCCTGTTCGACGGCGGCACGCGCAGCGCCACGGTGGACGCCGCGCGCGCCGCCTACGATGCCGCGGTGGCGAACTACCGCGGCGTGGTGCTCGGCGCGCTCCAGGGCGTCGAGGACAACCTGTCCGGGCTGCGCATCCTGGCGCAGCAGGCCCGGATCCTGCAGCGCGCGGTCGCCGATTCGACACAGGGCACGCAGATCGCGCTGAACGAATACCGCGCGGGCACGGTGGACTACACCACCGTCGCCGCGGCGCAGACAGCCCAGCTGAACAACCGGCAATCGCTGCTCGGCGTCGAGCAGCAGCTGCGCCTTACCACGGTTACGCTGATCGGAAACCTCGGAGGAGGCTGGTCGGCCGACGCGTTGCAAATCGCCTCACCCAGTACTAACCCCAATGCCAAACAATTGACGCTTAAACGATAGGATCTATAAGATTTGCACCACACTGCGGCGTGGCCTGTGCTGCGCCTTTTTTTTCCTTATCCGCCATCACGGAGCACGAACGCCATGCGCATTCGATCGGCATTGAAACTATCGGCCATGACCCTGGCCCTGGCCACTTCGGCCTACGCGGTCTCGGCGCACGCCGCCGCCGCCAAGGAGCACATCCTGCATTGGGCCTACCAAGGCGACGTGCAGTCGATGGACCCGATGTCGTTGAACGAATCCTTCACGCTGGGCTTCCAGGGCAATATGTACGAGTCCCTGTTCGGCTACGACAAGGACCTCAAGCTGGTGCCCCAGCTGGCCACCAGCTGGGAAAACCCCGAACCCAACAAGTGGATCATCCACCTGCGCAAGGGCGTGAAGTTCCACGACGGTTCGCCGTTCACCGCCGATGACGTGATCTTCTCCTGGAAGCGCAGCCTGACCCCCGGCTCGGACATGAAGGGCTACGGCGCCGAGGCCAAGGACGTCAAGAAGATCGACGACTACACGGTCGAGATCGACACCGCCACGCCGCACCCCATCCTGCCGCGCGACTGGACCTTCCTCTACATGATGAGCAAGTCCTGGGCCGAGAAGAACAACACGACCCAGGCCACCGACGTCAAGAACGGCGCGGGCAACTACGCCAACATGCATGAAGACGGCACTGGCCCCTTCGTGATGGTCGATCGCGAACCCGGCGTCAAGACCGTGCTCAAGCGCTTCCCCGGCTACTGGAACAAGCACATCAAGACCAACGTCGACGAAGTGGTGTTCCAGCCCATCACGCAGGAATCGACCCGCGTGGCCGCGCTGCTGTCGGGCGACATGGACATCGTGCAGCCCGTTCCCATCCAGGACTGGGACCGCCTGAAGAAAACCAAGGGCATCACGATCCTGAACCGCCCCGAAGACCGCGCCATCTTCATCGGCTTCGACCAGTTCCGCCCCGAACTGCTCTACTCGAACGTGAAGGGCAAGAACCCCTTCAAGGACAAGCGCGTGCGCGAGGCCTTCATCCTGGCGGTGGACACCAATGCCATCAACCAGAAGATCATGCGCGGCGCGGCCCATCCCCTGGGCACGCTGATCGCCACCTCGATCAACGGCTACGATCCGTCCTTCGGCGCGCCGTACAAGTACGACCCGGCCAAGTCCAAGAAGCTGCTGGCCGAGGCCGGCTATCCCAACGGCTTCGAAGTGACGCTTGACTGCCCGAACGATCGCTACGTCAACGACGAGAAGATCTGCCAGGCCGTGGCCGGCATGCTGGCCAAGGTCGGCATCAAGATCGACCTGCTCGCCCAGACCAAGTCCAAGTACTTCGCCAAGGTCCTGCCGCAGGGCGGCAACATGACCAGCATGTACCTGCTCGGCTGGTCGCCCAGCTCGGTCGACGCCGACAACGTGCTGATCAACCTGGTCCACTGCCCCGACAAGACGGGTTACGGCCAGTTCAACTTCGGCCACTACTGCAACAAGGACGTCGATGCCCTGGAATCGCAGATCGCCGCCGAGACCGATCAGGCCAAGCGCAACGCGCTCATCAAGAAGGCCTTCATGATGGTCCACGACGACTATGCCTACATGACGCTGCACCAGCAGCCGCTGTCCTGGGGCGTGAAGAGCTCGATCAAGGTCGATCAGCGTCCCGACGACGTGCTCGATCTGCGTAGCGTCGTGATGCCGTAATCACCCGGCGCAAATGGGGCGGCCTGGGGGCCGCCCCATGTTTTTGCCGCCGAACCGCCTTCAGGCACGGCATCCCTGCCGGGTCCGCCATGCCCGAGGCGCGCCGCAAGGCACATCTAAGGTATTCCGCACATGCTTTCTTTTATCGTGCGACGACTTTTTCAGTCGCTCCTGGTCATGCTGGTGGTCTCGCTGATCGCCTTTTCGATGTTCCGCTACGTCGGCGATCCGATCTCGGGCATGGTGGGCCAGGACACTTCCGAGCAGGACCGCGCCAAACTGCGCGCCGAACTGGGCCTTAACGACCCGTTCATCGTCCAATACGCCCATTTCGTCGAACATGCCGCCCGAGGCGATTTCGGCGTCTCGTACCGCGAACGCAGGCCCGTCAGCCAGCTCCTGGCCGAGCGCTTTCCCGCCACGTTCGAGCTCTCCATGATTTCCGCAATCCTGGCGCTGGTGCTCGGCATTCCCATGGGCATCTATACGGCGCTCAAGCGCCGCGGCATCGTGTCCCAGGCGATCATGGGGGTTTCCCTGCTCGGCATCTCGCTGCCGACCTTCCTGGTCGGCATGCTGCTCATCCTGTTCTTCGGCGTCGAACTTCGCTGGCTGCCCACTTTCGGGCGCGGCGACGTGACGACCCTCTTCGGCAACTGGACCACGGGGCTGCTCACCGTGTCGGGCCTGAAGGCCCTCATCATGCCGGCCATCACGCTCGCGCTCTTTCAGCTCACGCTCATCATGCGGCTGGTGCGCGCCGAGATGCTCGAAGTGATGCGCACCGACTTCATCAAGTTCGCCCGCGCGCGCGGCCTGCCCGAGCGGCTCATCAATCTGCGCCATGCCCTGAAGAACACCCTGGTGCCGGTCATCACCATCACCGGCCTGCAACTGGGGGGCGTCATTGCCTTTTCGATCATTACCGAGACCGTATTCCAGTGGCCCGGCGTGGGCCTGCTGTTCATCCAGGCCATCGGCAACGTCGACATTCCCATCATGTCGGCCTATCTGGTCCTGGTGGCCTTCATCTTCGTGGTCATCAATCTCATCGTCGATCTGCTGTACTTTGCCGTCGATCCCCGACTGCGCGTGCAAAGCAAGTAACAACAAGGACGCGCAATGACTTCCCGCATCAAGAGTTTCTTCGCCAAGCTGACCGACAGCGACATCTGGTACAGCTTCTGGCGCACGCCCAGCGCCGTGATCGCAGCCGCGATCACGCTGGTCATCGTCCTGGCCGCCATATTCGCGCCCATCGTGTCGCCGCACAATCCGTTCGACCTGGCCTCGCTCAACATCATGGACGCCAACACGCCGCCCGCCTGGAGCGACGGAGGCAGCCGCGACTTCCTGCTGGGCACGGACGATCAGGGCCGCGATATCCTCTCGGCCATCTTCTACGGCTCGCGCGTATCGCTGATCGTGGGCGGCGCCTCGGTGCTGTTCTCCATGGTGCTGGGCGTGGCCCTGGGCCTGGTCAGCGGCTACGTCGGCGGGCGCCTGGACAACTTCATCATGCGCGTGGCCGACGTGCAGCTTTCCTTCCCCGCCATCCTGATCGCGCTGCTGGTCGACGGGGTGGCGCGCGGCATCCTGCCGCGCGACATGCAGGAATCCATGTCGCTGTACGTGCTGATCTTCTCCATCGGCATCTCGGGCTGGGTGCAGTATGCGCGCACCGTGCGCGGCTCCACCATGGTCGAGCGCAACAAGGAGTACGTGCAGGCGGCCAGGCTCATCGGCATCGGCCCGCTCACCATCCTGCGGCGCCACATCCTGCCCAACGTCACCGGTCCGGTGCTGGTGATCGCCACCATTCACCTGGCGGTAGCCATCATCACCGAGGCCACGCTGTCCTTCCTGGGGGTGGGCATTCCGCCCACCACGCCCTCGCTGGGCACATTGATCCGCATCGGCGACAGCTACCTGTTCTCTGGCGAATGGTGGATCTCG
>DAIDKG010000059.1 GCA_027450125.1 Bordetella sp.
GTAAGCCGCGCCCGTCCTCGCGCGGGCTCGCGTTTCAGGGCACTCCTTTCCGGATGCCCGGCCCGGCCGGGTCACCTCAAGAGCTTGTGATAGTGGTCTCGCGTGATGATAATCCGCCGCAGCCCCCGCTTGGCCGCGGCCATGTCGTTTGCCTTGATCGCGCCGTCGACCTCGTCCAGCCCTTTTTTGAGCGCCTGCATGCCTGCATCGTAGGCGGCCTGGTTGCTGCCGTAGCGTTGCCGGCTCGCCTGTTGCGCGTCGTCTTCGAGGCGGTTCACGTAGCCGCGCAGCTGCGGCATCGTGGCGCTCGTCATCGCTCCCCGCATGGCCCGGTTCATGTCGCGCATCAGGGGCTTGATTTCCCCCGCGCAGGCCAGCGGTGCGGCAGCGAGCAGGCAGGCGCAAGCGAGCATGCGCAAACGGGATCGGAATGGGAATCCAGACATACGTGGAGCGCCGCGATGAAGTGAATGAAGGGCGCGAGTTTAGGCAATCGACATTAACGAAATCTTAAGGACCGATCGAATCGCGCACGCCCTTGATGCGCGTCGGATCAAGCGGTTATCGTTGCTGCGAAAGGGATTTTTCGGACTGAACTGGAACCGAAGCGATGCGTGTATTACTCGTCGAGGACGACAGGCTGATAGGCAGCGGGGTCGAGGATGGACTGGCCGAAGCGGGCATGGCGGTCGACTGGGCATCCGACGGCAAGCAGGCTCAGCTGGCAATGACGACCACGCCATACGACCTGGTCATACTCGACCTGGGCCTGCCGCAGCTTTCCGGCATTGAGCTGCTCGACTGGATGCGCAAGCGCGGCGACCACACACCGGTGCTGGTCATGACCGCGCGCGACGCCGTCGCCGACAGGGTAAGCGGCCTGGGCGCCGGCGCGGATGATTATGTCGGCAAGCCGTTCGACCTGACCGAACTGATCGCGCGCTGCCGAGCGCTGGTGCGGCGCTCGCAAGGACGCGGCACCGACACGATCGAATACGACGGCCTGATTGTCGATCCGCAGCGTCTTACGGTCATGCGCGGAAGCGAACGCATCGGCCTGACCTCGCGCGAGTGTGCTCTGCTGGTCGAACTCCTGGGAAACCAGGGTCGCCCGCTCTCTCGCGCCCGTCTGCAGGACAGCCTCTATGGCTGGAATGAAGAGATCGAAAGCAACGCGATCGAAGTACATGTGTCGAACCTGCGCAAGAAGCTGGGCTCGACGCTGATCCGTACCATCCGCGGTATCGGCTACGTGATCGAAGCGCCGACATGATGGGCTCGATCCGGCAGCGTCTGACCTTGATCGTGCTGTCCGGCGTCGTGGCGGTCTGGCTGTATTCGCTCTATTCGAGCTATCGCCAGGCCGCCCATGAAGTCGGGGAGTGGGACAAGGCGCGCGTCGAGCAGGTCGCCCGCGCGCTGCTCGTGCTGGACCTGGACGATCTACCCGTCTTCGCAAAGGCGAGCGTTCCTCCGCCAGACGACGACGGCGACAACGATCAGCCCATGCCGCTGCTGTACGAAGTCATGTCCACGGATGGCCGCGTGCTGGCCGCCAGCCCCGGCATACCGGCATTTGCGCTGTCTGGCAGGGCGGGAGAGAGTGGCGAATCGCCGGATCGCGCAAGGTGGTACGTCTACACGGCCGGCGATCCTGCGCGCGACCGCATCGTGCGCATTTTCGAGCAGCGCTCGCATCGTTCCGCCGTGTCCGCCGTAAGCGCGAAGCGGGTCGCGCGCCCGCTCCTGTTTGCGCTGCCCGTGCTGGCCATATTGATCTGGATCGCCATCGGACGAAGCCTCATGCCCCTGCGAACCTTGTCCAGGGCCATCGAGGCGCGCTCGTCCGACAGTCTGGATACCATCGAGATCAGGAAGATTCCCGACGAGGTGGTGCCGCTGGTCAGCG
>DAIDKG010000060.1 GCA_027450125.1 Bordetella sp.
CATCGGCTCGCGCCTGCTCAAGTTCGAGCTGCCCGAGGACGTGCGCGCCGGCATCCGGGCGCGCCTGGAATTTCTCGATGCGCGCGACAAGGCGCTGTCGCGTCCGCGCGTAACGACCGAACGCAAGCCCTGGTTCTGCTCGGGCTGCCCGCACAACACGTCCACGCGAGTGCCCGAGGGCTCGCGCGGCATGGCGGGCATCGGTTGCCACTATATGGTCACCTGGATGGACCGCAATACCCAGGTCTTCACCCAGATGGGCGGCGAGGGCGTGCCCTGGATCGGCCAGGCGCCCTTCACCGAGGAGAAGCACGTCTTCGCCAACCTGGGCGACGGCACCTATTACCACTCCGGCCTGCTGGCCATCCGGGCGGCGGTGGCGGCCAAAGCCTCCATCACCTACAAGATCCTCTTCAACGACGCGGTGGCCATGACGGGCGGGCAGCCCGTGGACGGTCCCATCACCGTGCCCATGATCACGCGCCAGATGGCGGCCGAGGGCATCCAGAAAATTGTCATCGTCACCGACGAGCCGGAGAAGTACAGGAACGTGACGGATCTGGCGCCGAATGTGCCGGTCAAGCATCGCGATGAGCTGGACGCCGTGATGCGCGAGCTGCGCGACTACGGCAATGTGTCCGTGCTCATCTACGACCAGACCTGCGCCACCGAAAAGCGCCGCCGCCGCAAGCGCAATGCCTATCCCGATCCGGCGCGGCGCGTGGTCATCAACGACCGCGTCTGCGAAGGCTGCGGCGATTGCTCCGACAAGTCGCACTGCCTGTCGGTCGAGCCGCTGGAAACCGAACTGGGCCGCAAGCGCAAGATCAACCAGTCCAGCTGCAACAAGGACTTCTCCTGCCTGAAGGGCTTTTGCCCCAGCCTGGTCACGGTCGAAGGCGGCAAGCTGCGCAAGCCCAAGGCGCTGTCGCAAGAAGGCGATATCGCCGCCGGCCTGCCGGATCCCGTCCTGCCCGACCTGGCCGCGCGCCGCGGCCTGTATGGCGTCTTCCTCGCGGGCGTGGGCGGAACCGGCATCGTCACCATCGGCCAGCTCATCGGCATGGCCGCGCACATCGAGGGCAAGGGCTGCTCGGTGCTCGACATGGCGGGCCTGGCACAGAAGGGCGGTGCGGTGCTTTCGCACGTGGTCCTGGCCGCTTCCTCGGCCGACCTGCTCAACACGCGCGTGGCCATGGGCGAGGCCGACGTGGCCCTGCTGGGCGACCTGGTGGTGGGCACCAGCCAGGAAGCCATCGCCCGCATGCTGCCCGGCCGCACCCACGTGCTGCTCAACAGCGACGTGGCGCCCACGGCCAGCTTCGTGCACAACCCCGACTGGATGCTGCCCGGGTCCGACCTGACCGCCGAACTGGCTGCGGCCTGCGGGCCGGGCAACCTGGCCGCCTTCGATGCGTCCGAGCTGGCGGTGGGCCTGCTGGGCGATGCCATCTACTCCAACCCGATGATGATGGGCTATGCCTACCAGAAGGGTTGGCTGCCGGTGGGCGAGGCCGCGCTCAAGCGCGCCATCGAGCTCAACGGCCAGCAGGTGCCCAACAACCTGGCCGCTTTCGACTGGGGGCGGCGTGCCGCACATGACCTGGCCCAGGTGCAGGGCCTGGTAGGCAAGGGCGAGAAGGCTGCGCAGCAAATCCAGGAGCAGGTCCAGGAGGCAGGCATCATCGAGCTCAGGCGCGGCCAGAAGGCCGAGCCGAACGTGGTCGACTTCAAGCGGCCTCAGGGTGAGCTGGCCGGCCTGGTCGAGCACCGCGCGGCTTTTCTCACGCAGTACCAGAACGCAGCCTATGCCCAGCGCTATCGCAACCTGGTCGACAAGGTTGCGCAGGCCGAGCAGGCTGCCACCGGCACCGACCGGCTGGCGCTGGCGGTGGCGCGCTACTACTTCAAGCTCATGGCCTACAAGGACGAGTACGAAGTCGCGCGGCTGTACACCGACGGCGAGTTCATCAAGCAGATCCAGGCGCAGTTCGAAGGCGACTGGAAGCTCAATCTGCACCTGGCGCCGCCGCTGTTCGCCAAGCGCGATGCCGAAGGCCATCTGGTCAAGCGCAGCTACGGCCCGTGGGTGCTCAAGGCGTTCCGCCTCCTGGCCGCCATGCGCGGGCTGCGCGGAACGGCGCTGGATGTCTTCGGTCGTACCGAAGAGCGCCGTGCCGAGCGCGCGCTGATCCGCCAGTATGCCGAGGACATGACTGCAATCGCGGCCAAGCTCGAGCGCGGGAATCTGGACAAGGCGGTGGCCCTGGCCAGCCTGCCCGAGCAGATCCGCGGGTATGGCCACGTGAAGGAAGCCGCCATGGCCAAGGCGGCTGCGCGGCGCGAGCAACTGCTCAAGGAATTGAGCGCGCAGGTGGTGCCGTTGGGTGGGTCGCGGGCGGCTTGATGCTCGTTTGATCTTGCGGCTATCGAGCCTGTCTTTGAGGGTTCTTTAGCCGCATAGCCGCCGCTAGCGTAAAGCGCTCCGGCTTCGATGAGTCGGGTTCGGCCGCCGCCTTAGGCGGCCGAAGTCCCTTCGGGACTGCCCCAACTCATAGGCGCCTGCGCGCTTTACCCCAGCGGCGGCTATGCTTGAAGCATCTTGGGGCAAGCGTTGATGCGCTTAGGCCCGTTTCGGCACCATCCAGCTCAATTTGCCGCTGGTCAGGGCCGTTCCGAAAATAATGATCAGACCGCCGACGATGGTGGTCGGGGTGACCTGTTCGCCAAGGAACAGTGCGCCCCAGAGCACCCCGAAAATGGGAATGACGAAGGTGACGGAGGCGGCGTAAGCCGCGCCGGCGCGTTCGATCAGGCGAAAGTACAGGATGTAGGCAAAGCCGGTGCAGACGATGCCCAGCGCGGCGACGCAGGCCCAGGTCGTGCTGGCGACGGGATGGTGCGGCCGGAGAATGAGCGCGAGCGGCAGCAGGACCAGCGCGGAGAAGAACTGGCTGCCGAAGGCGGCGACGAAGGGTCGTACGCCGGCCAGGTTGCGCTTGGAGTAGTTGACGGCGAAGCCGTAGCACATCGTTGCGATCAGGGCGGCGCCGATCGCGACGGGAATGCCTTCGACGCCCGAGTCCAGTGTGTCCCATACCAGCACGATGGTGCCGGCCACGCCGAACAGCAGGCCCAGGGTCTGCTCGCGGTTCATCGCCGTTTGGTAGAGGGTTACCGCGACCAGGGCGGCCCACAGTGGCGTCGTGGCGTTGAGAATGGAGTCCATGCCGGCGTTGACATAAAGCGTCGAGTACGCCAGCAGGCAGAACGGTATGGCGGAGTTGGTCATGCCGACCACGAAGAGGGGCCGCAGCTTCGAGCGAAATTGCGCACGGGCCTGCGCCGAGCGCAGCACGGGGATCAGCACCAGGGTTGCGATGCCCACGCGCAGCGCGATCAGGACGACGGCGCCGAGCTCCGGGGTCGCCACACGCATGAACAGAAAGGAAGCGCCCCAGATTGCAGCCAGCAGGAAGAGTTCGAGAAGATTCATGAAGAAAAAGTGTGAGGGCCGGGATGGAGATTTCCGTCCTTTGCGGGCACGAGGATACGCAAGTTTGCGGTGATTCGCTCGCCGTTTTCGGACGCGTGCATCGAGCGCAAGGCGGCCGACAGCGTCGGCGCCGATCAGGCGGACGGGAGGTATGGCCGGTCGGTCGGCTGGATGGGGGATGGATCCGGCGGCGTGCGCTTACTTGAACCGCTCGATCTTCATCCCGCCCTTGGTCGTGAAGCGCTGCACGTTGGTCGGGGCGTTGGCGTCGGCCTGGACCACCTGGGCCGTGACCTCGTCGCGCTTGGCGACGATGACTTCGCCCATGTGGTGATGGGGAGCCAT
>DAIDKG010000061.1 GCA_027450125.1 Bordetella sp.
TCTTTTTCAATTGCCCGCCGCTCGGTCAACTCCTTTTGCAGCGCCCGGTTGGTCTCTTCCAGCTGCAGCGTCTTTTCCTCGAGCTTGCGGATCAGCGTCTGGCTGTAGTGTTCCAGCGTGGCGCTCTCTCCCGATCCGGGCCACGATGTCACGATCGGCATGGCAACGCTGCGGCGCGACTGTACCGAGCGCAACTTGGCCATGAACACGTCGGGCTCGCAGGGCTTGAGAATGAAGCCGTCCGCGCCAAGATCGTAGGCCAGTCGCTCGTCCTCGGCTTCGGTATAGGTCGCCGTATAGACGACGAAGGGAATCTGCTTGAGACGCTCGTCCGCCTTCCAGTAGCGCAGCAAGGTGTAGCCGTCCATGACGGGCATCAGCAGATCGGAAATCACCATGTCGGGCGGCGATTGCCGCGCCATCACCAGCGCCTGCGCACCGTGCGGCGCCGACTCCACCTGATAGCCGTTCCCTTGCAGGAGCGCCTGCAGGTAGTAGGAATTTTCCTCCTTGTCCTCGACGACGAGCACGCGCATGACGGGTATGCCTTGTGATGGATGACGGTCA
Source organism: Bordetella sp. (assembly GCA_027450125.1). Taxonomy (GTDB): domain Bacteria; phylum Pseudomonadota; class Gammaproteobacteria; order Burkholderiales; family Burkholderiaceae_B; genus Bordetella. The sequence goes on from DAIDKG010000061.1 coordinate 568, forward strand.
GCTCAGGAACCGTTCTATTTCGTTGACGAACGTTTCGGGATTGATCGGCTTTTCGATATAGCCGTCGCAACCGGCGGCAAGACAGCGCTCGCGGTCGCCGGGCATGGCATAGGAAGTCACCGCAATGATGGGGATGGCTTGCAGCGATGGCAGCGTGCGCAGCTCGCGCGCGACATCGTAGCCGTCCATCAGCGGAAGCTGGATGTCCAGCAGGATCAGGTCCGGCGTTCTGGATCGCGCAGCCGCGATTCCCGTCGGCCCGTCGGGAGCCGAACTGATGCGGTACCCGTGCTTCTCGAGCAGGAAGGTCGCGAGATAGCGGTTCTGTTCGTTGTCCTCGATCAGGAGAATGTTGCGGTTCATGGCCTGGGTCCAGACGCTAGGGGAAGAGTGACGATGAATCGGCTGCCGACTCCGTATTCGCTGCGCGCCTCGATGCCGCCGCCCAGCATATCAGCCAGGCGGCGGCATATCGCCAGGCCCAGGCCGGTGCCTTCGTATTTGCGCGTCATGCTCGAGTCGAGCTGGCGGAAGGGTTCGAACAGCTTGCCCATGTCTTCTTGCTTGATACCGATGCCGGTATCGGCGACCGTTATGCGCACGGCGTCCTGCGCTGCGCCTGTTTCGCCCTGTCCGTCACTTCCGACTTTCTCGGCCGTCACCGAGACGCCGCCTCGATCGGTGAATTTGATGGCATTGTTGGCCAGGTTCAGCACGATCTGCTCGAACTTGCGGCGGTCGCTGTACATGTGGTCCAGGCCGGGCGCGACCGCCAGATCCAGCGCGAGGCCTTTCTTGGCAGCCATGGGCTGCACCGACGCCAGAACCCGGCCGAGGCTGGCCGGAACGCTGAACGTCTCCCGGCTGAGCACGACACGTCCGGCTTCGATCTTGGAAATGTCGAGCACATCGTTGATGAGCTCGAGCAAATGGCGCGCGCTGCCCTGCACCATGCCCAGCTGCTTGATCTGCTCCGGATTCAACGGGCCCGCCAGGCTTTGCAACAGAATGCCGGTGAACCCGATGATGGAATTGAGCGGCGTGCGCAACTCATGCGACATCGTCGCGAGAAAAGCCGACTTCATGTTGTCGGGCGCCTCGGCCCGGTCCAGGGCCGCCTGCAGATCCCCGGTTCTGGCCTTTACCTGGCGCTCGAGATCGTCGCGGGCGTCGCGCAGCGCCGTCTCCGCATGGGTGCGGTCGGTGACGTCCTGGATGGTCATGAACGCGAGCCGCCGCTTGCCCGCGTAAGCCACCTGCGAACCGCGGTAGCAGAATATCCGCTCCCAGTCGGTGTTGGCACGCCGCACGCGGGCCTGATAGTCGATCAGCGTCTCGCCCGCGCGGACCCGGGCCAAAGGCCAGCGATCTTCGGCCAGCCGCGTTCCGTCCAGTTCGTAGACTTCGAAGATCCGGCCGAACTCGCGCTGCCGGCGCAGGCCCTCCTGCGGATCGGAAAACCCCAGCATGCGCAGCGACTCGGGGTTCCAGTGCAGATAACTCAGATCGGGATCGGCGATCACCAGGCCCTCCCTGAGGTTTTCGACCACCACGTCGAACCGCCCCTGGCTCGCCAGGAGTTCCTGCTCGGCCTTGAGCCTTTCGCTGATATCGATCCCGATGCCGACCAGGCACGGCATGTCGAGATAATCGACGCGCCGGCCGGTAAAGAAATAGGGATGCTTGGCGCCGTCCTTGCTCAGGAAAGGCGCTTCGAGCGTGGACTCGCCCAGTTCGAATACTTCCGCGACGCGCGACTCCAGCCGCGACCAGTCCTGAGGTGCGAAGAAGTCGCGCGGATGCATCCGGGCGATTTCCTCGGCCGAATATCCCGACACCGTCTCGAAGTTGCGATTCCAGCGCAGGAACCGCCCCTGATCG
>DAIDKG010000062.1 GCA_027450125.1 Bordetella sp.
CACGCTGATGTTGTCGCCGGCCACGCAGCCCGCCTGGCGCGATGCGGCGCATGCGTTGCTGGCATCCGACGGCGCGCCCGTGAGCGTGATCGCCGACTCGGCCGGCTTCATCGCCCAGCGCATCATCGCGCACATTGTCAACATTGCCTGCGACATCGCGCAGCAGCGCATCGCCACGCCCGAGGACATCGATCGCGCCGTCACGCTGGGCCTGGGCTATCCCATGGGCCCGCTGGCGCTGGGCGATGCCCTGGGCGCCCATCGCATCCATGAGATCCTGGTGAACATGCAGCGCGTCACCGGCGACATGCGCTATCGGCCCAGCCTCTGGCTGCAGCGCCGCGTGCAACTGGATATGTCTCTGCTGGCGCCGGCGGCGGCGTAGTTACGATTCTTCGGTACAATGGCGCCCGCTGCGGCCGTAGTTCAATGGATAGAATTAGGGTTTCCGAAGCCCTCGATACAGGTTCGATTCCTGTCGGCCGCGCCAAATATCCATGAGGCCGGGCGCTCCCAGCAAGGGGCGCCCGGCTTTGTTTCTACATGGCTAGTGCCGAATAAGGATTGCAGGCCACGTCCGCGATCAGGACGCGGCCTGCTGGTCCCAGCGGCAGTCCGCCATCCACTTGCTGAACAGCGTGACCTTCAATTGCCGGGCCACGCATCCGGGATACACGAAGTAATAGCGCGAGCCGGTTTCCACGGCGAGATCGAACGGCGTCACAAGGCGGTTGGCCGCAAGATCCTCGGCGACCAGGGTGCGGTCGCCGATGGCGATGCCGAAACCCTGCATGGCCGCGCTGGTCGCAAGATCGAGCGACTGGAACGTGGGCCCGGCATTCGCGTCGACGCAGGTCGTGCCGGCGCGGCCGAGCCACAGTTTCCAGTCCGCATGGTCGCGCGTCGGGTGCAGCAGGGTGTACTGCGCCAGATCGTCGGGGCTGGCCAGCGGATGCTGCTGCATGAGTTCCGGCGTGCAGACCGGGGTCAGGTGCTCGTCGAAGAGCGGCACCGCATGGACGTCCGGGCCGGGCGAGGAGCCGTAGATGATGGCGGCATCGAACGGCTCGGCCTGGAAATCGACCTCGTGATGCCACGTCGTTGTGATCTGCACCTGGAAGTCCGGATGCTCGGTCTGGAACCGCATGATGCGCGGGATCATCCAGCGCATGACGCAGGTCGGCACTTTCAATGCGAGTTCGGTGCGTTGGCGGGTGAGGCTGTCCGAGGTTTCCTCGATGCGGTTGAAGCTGTCGCGTACCGCGGGCAGAAGCTGCTCGCCCTCGGCTGTGAGAGTCAGGCCCTTGGGCGAACGCCTGAATAGCGGAAAGCAGTAATACTCTTCCAGCGCGAGTATCTGGCGGCTGACCGCGCCCTGCGTCAGGCACAGATGATCGGCCGCGCGCGTGAAGCTGCCGTAGCGGGCGACCGTCTCGAAAACCTGTAAAGCGTTCAGGGGTGGAAGGCGCCTCATGGCGGGCGGTTCTCCGGTCTGGCGGACTGTGCACGGGCCGGCCTGCCAGCGCACGCAGCCCGTTTGCCGCCGTCGATTATATCGGCCCCCCGTTGCGACAAGGCCTCGTCGTTCCGGCTTGAACGGGCGCGTTCGGCGCCCCGTGCGGGCCGGTCATGCCGGACGCAGCACCTGCTTGATCTCCTGATAGGCGGCCAGGCCGAACGGGCCCAGTTCGCGGCCCAGGCTGCTCTGCTTGTATCCGCCCCATGATGTCTGGGGAAAGATCACCTGCGGCGCGTTGATCCAGACCACGCCCGCCTCGAGCGCGGCGCTCACGCGCGCGCCGCGCTGCGCATCGCCCGTCACAACCGAGGCCACCAGGCCATAGCGGGTGTCGTTGGCGGCGGCGACGGCCTCGGCCTCGGTTTCGAAAGTGCGCACGCAAAGCACCGGGCCGAATATCTCTTCGCGCCACAGGGCGCTGTTGGCCGGTACATGAGAGAAGACGGTCGGACGTATGAAATATCCCGGCCCGGCCGGTGTGGTGCCGCCCGTGACCAGTTGCGCGCCGCTCGCGCAGCCCTGGGCAATGGCCTGGAGCACGCGCTCGTACTGCAGGCGGTTGGTGATCGCCCCCATCTGCACGCCCGGCAGGAACGGATCGCCGACGACCAAGTCCTCGGCCCGCCGCGCCAACCGCTCGAGCAGCGCGGCGGCCACGCTACTGTGCACCAGGACGCGCGACGTGGCCGAGCACATTTGTCCTGCGTTGAAGAAACCGCCGCCCACGATCAGATCGACCGCGAGGTCCATGTCGGCGTCCTCGAAGACGAGGATCGAGGATTTTCCGCCCAGTTCGAGGCCCACGCCCTTGATGGTGTCGGCGGCCGCCTTCATGACCTGGGCGCCGACGGCGGTGCTGCCGGTGAACGATACCTTGGCGACCCGGGGGTGTGTGGCCAGCGGTGCGCCCACCTCGGCGCCGGTGCCGGGTAGCACGTTGAGCACGCCTGGCGGCAGGCCAGCCTGCACCGCGATCGCAGCAAGCGCCAGTTCGGGTAGCGGCGTGATTTCGGAAGGTTTGAGCACGACCGTGCAGCCCGCGGCCAGGGCCGGGGCGAGCTTCCATGCCGTGGTCACCATGGGAAAGTTCCACGGCACGATGAGCGCCGCCACGCCTGCGGGCTCGCGCCGTATCCAGGCGCGGAAATCCGGGCTCGGCAGGTCGATCTCGGTCTCTTGCGCGGCATCCAGCCGCTCGGCCAGGTCCGCGTAGTAGTCGAAGGTGGCGACGACGTCGCTCACGTCGATCTGCGCTTCGGCGAGCGGTTTGCCGTTGTTCAGGGACTGCAGCACGGCGAGCCGGTCATGGCTGGCCTGGACGCCGCGCGCGATGGCGCGCAGTACGGTCGCGCGCTGCGCGCCCGTGGTGTGCTTCCAGGCGACGAAGGCGTGCGTGGCAGCCTGCACTGCGCGCTCGACGTCGGCGTCTTCCGCCCTGTCCACCTGGGCGATCACGGCCTCGGTCGAGGGGTTGATCACGTCCAGGCGGCGGCCGGCGGCGCCCTTGCACCAGGTTCCGTCAACGAGCAGTTGCGTGTGCAGCGGCGCATCGGATAGATCATTAGTCGTCATGCCTGTGCTCCCGTATTTTCGAACCAGTCAGCTTCGCGTATTTCGATGACCGTGGGCAGCTTGGCGCTGGTCGCCGCTTCCAGGGCCCCGGCCAGCGTGGCGGGATTGCCGGCGGTCTGCGCCAGGCAACCGAAGCCGCGGGCGAGCATGATGAAGTCCGGGGTGTAAGGATCGACCCCCACGGGCGTGATGTCGCGCGCGGCCATGTATTTGCGGATCTCGCCGTAGCCGGAGTTGTTCCAGACGACGACGATGACGGCCGCGCCGGCTTCGACCGCGCTGGCCAGTTCGGGCAGCGTGAATTGCAGTCCGCCGTCGCCGATCAGGCAGACCACGGGCCGATGCGGCGCCGCGAGCTTGGCGCCGATCGCCGCGGGCAGCCCGTAGCCGAGCGTGCCGTAGCCGGTAGACGAGTTGAACCAGGAGCGTGGTGCTGCCGCGTCGTGGGTGAGATTGCCCACGTAGGTGGGACTGGTCGAATCCCCCACGATGATCACGCCGGGCAGCGCCGTAGTCAGCGTCTCGATCAGCGCGGCCTGCGCGCGGGACGGCGCATCGTAATCGGCGTCGATTTTTGCCCGCACTTGCTCGACGCGCGCGGCGCCCCAGGCAGCGCTTTTGACCGCAGAACGCGATCCAAGCGCGCGGACCAACCCGGTAAGTGCAGCCTTGGCATCGCCGGCAATGGCCATATCGGGCCGGAAATTGCGCATCAACTGTCCGGCATCGATATCGATCCGTATCAGATGACCATCGATCGTGAAGCCGCCGTCGAAGACGGTGTCGTAGTCGGTTTCGCCCAGTTCGGTGCCGATCGCGAGTACCACGTCGGCATCGCGCACCAGCTCGCGGGTTTGGGGCAGCGACTGGGTCGACCCCAGCAACAACGGATGGCCGCAGGGCAACAGGCCTTTTGCGTTGATGGTGAGCGCGACAGGCGCCTGCAGGCGTTCGGCGAGCGTGCGCAGCGGTTCGCCTGCGTCCACGGCGCCGCCGCCCGCCAGGATCAGCGGCCGCTTGGCGCCGGCCAGACAGCCGGCTGCGGCCGCAATCGCCTCGGCATCGGGTGCTGGCCGCGTCGCTGCTGCTGCCGGTGCGTACGCCAATGCGCCGGCCGGCGACACGATGACGTCCAGTGGAATCTCGATATGGACGGGGCGCGGCCGCGCGCTGCCGAAGACGGTAAACGCGCGCGCCAGGACCTGCGGCAGATCGGCTGCGTCGAGCAGCGTATGCGAGAAGGCGGTCAGGCCGGCGAATAGTTCGCGCTGCGACGGCAGTTCGTGCAGCCGTCCGTCGCCGCTGCCCAGCTCGCGCCGCGCGTTGACGCTGGAGATCACGAGCATAGGAATCGAGTCGGCGTAGGCCTGTGCCATCGCCGTGGCGATATTGGTCATGCCCGGCCCGGTGATGATGAAACAGACGCCTGGCTTGCCGGTGACGCGGGCATAGCCGTCCGCCATGAAGCCTGCGCCCTGTTCGTGGCGCGGCGTGACGTGCCGGATCGACGACGCAGCCAGGCCCCTGTACAACTCTATCGTATGCACGCCGGGAATGCCGAACACATAGTCGACGCCGTAGCGTTCGAGCAATGTGACGAGGGACTCGCCGCAAGTGGGCGCGGCGCCGGGTGTGTGCCGGCGCACGGGGGCTTCATCCTGACAGGGGTAGAAGGTCGGGGAGGTCATCGATCGCTGCTCTGATTCTGAAGTAGAGAAGGTTTGCCTTGTCAGGCAGCCTGTTTCGAATCATTGTCAGTGTTGCCACAGACGGTAAACAATCGATTAGTTCTCATGGCAGGCATGCAAAAAATGCATGCTTGCCCACGCTGCCTCTGACAAGTCCCGGGCAAGGCCCGGACGCCATGCGTTGCTATGGGTGTAAATACTAGGTGCTTCGCGCTGCGCCGGACACACAGTCCGGCTGCGCAAGCGCTGCGAGGACTTGAAAAAGCACCTCGAAAAAAGAGCCGCTTGCGCGGCTCCCGAAGATGACTGTCGTTCAAGCAGGGAAAAGCGGCCGCCCGATGCGTGCAGGCTTACTTGCCCAGATCAATGCACAAGTACTTGGTCTCGAGATAATCCTCGATACCGTACTTCGAGCCCTCGCGTCCCAGGCCGGACTGCTTGACGCCGCCGAACGGCCCGACCTCGTTGGAGATGATGCCCGTGTTGATGCCCACGATGCCGTACTCCAGCGCTTCCGATACTCGCCACACCCGCGCGTAATCGCGCGTGTACAGATAGGCGGCCAGGCCGAAGATGGTGTCGTTGGCCATCTGCAGCGCCTCTTGCTCGGTCTCGAACTTGAACAGCGGCGCCACCGGGCCGAAGGTCTCCTCGGTCGCCACTCTCATGGCCTGCGTCACGTCGCGCAGGATGGTCGGTTCGAAGAACGTGCCGCCCAACGCGTGGGGCTTGCCGCCCGTGACCACCTTGGCCCCCTTGGCCGTGGCGTCGGCGATGTGCTCCTTGACCTTGGCGACGGCCGCCTCGTCGATCAGCGGTCCCTGGTTGACGCCGGCCTCGAAGCCGTTGCCCACCTTGAGCGCGCCCTGGACTTTCGCGGTCAGGCGTTTGACGATTTCTTCATAGATGCCGGACTGGATGTAGATGCGGTTGGCGCAGACGCAGGTCTGGCCGGCATTGCGGTACTTCGAGGCGAGTATGCCTTCGACGGCCGCATCGGGGTCGGCGTCGTCGAACACGAGGAATGGCGCGTTGCCGCCCAGCTCCAGCGACAGCTTCTTGATGGTGGGCGCGCACTGCTTCATCAGCAGGCGGCCCACTTCGGTGGACCCCGTGAAGCTCAGCTTGCGCACGATGTCGCTCTCGCACAGCGCGGCGCCGATCTCGGGCGCGTCGCCCGTGATCACATGGAAGACGCCCTTGGGCACGCCGGCCTCCTCGGCCAGCACGGCCAGGGCCAGGGCCGACAGCGGCGTCTGCTCGGCGGGCTTGAGCACCATGGCGCAGCCGGCGGCCAGGGCCGGACCGGCCTTGCGGGTGATCATGGCGGCCGGGAAATTCCAGGGCGTGATGGCGGCGGTGACTCCGATGGGCTGCTTGAGCGTCATCAGGCGCTGGCCCGCCTTGGGGCTTTGCAGCACGTCGCCGTCGATGCGCTTGGCCTGCTCGCCGAACCATTCCAGGAACGAGGCGGCATACGCGATCTCGCCGACCGCCTCGGGCAGCGGCTTGCCTTGTTCCGCCGTCATGATGACGGCCAGGTCATGCTGGTTGGCCATCATGAGCTGGGCCCATTTGAGCATCACCGCTGCGCGTTCCTTGGCCGTCCTGGCGGCCCACTGCGTCTGCGCTGCCTGGGCGCCGGCGATGGCCTGTTCGGTTTCTTTACGGCCCAGCATGGGCACCGAGACGATGGTCTGGCCGGTAGCCGGGTTGACGACGGGAAAGCTTGCGCTGCCCTTGACCCACTGGCCGTCGATATAGCAGGCGTCGCGCAGCAGGTCGGGGCGCTTGAGATCGAGTCTGAATGACATGAGTTAGCCTCTTTCGGAAAATGCGGCGCGCGGCCCCTTGAGAAAAAAGGCGCCGCGCGCGTGGATCAGGGGTTTACCGGGCCAGCAGTTCCGCCAGGATATCCAGGCCGCGGTCGAATTGCGCGTCGGGGATGGTCAGCGGATACAGAAAGCGCAGCACGTTGCCGTACACGCCGCAGGAAAGCAGGAGCAGGCCCTTGGCGGCGGCCTGCTTGATTACGGCGGATACGGCGGCCGCATCGGGCTTGCCGTCGGCATCGACCAGTTCGCAGGCCGCCATCGAGCCCAGGTTGCGCACGTCGAAGATCTTTTTGTTGCCGGCTTGCAGCAGCTTCAGGCGCGCGACCAGCCTGTCGCCGAGCACGGCGGCGCGGGCGCACAGGTTCTCGTCCTTGATCACGTCCTGCACCGCCAGCGCCGCGGCGATGGCCAGCGGGTTGCCGGCATAGGTGCCGCCCAGGCCGCCGGGGGCGGGAGCGTCCATGATCTCGGCTTTGCCGACCACACCCGAGAGGGGGAAGCCGCCGGCCAGGCTCTTGGCCACCGTGATGAGGTCGGCCTCGACGCGGTGGTGTTCCATGGCGAACATCTTGCCCGTGCGCGCGAAGCCGGTCTGCACTTCGTCCGCGATGAGCACGATGCCATGTTCGTCGCAGGTCTTGCGCAGGGCGGCCATCAGTTCGGGCGGGGCGATATTGAAGCCGCCTTCGCCTTGCACGGGTTCGATGATGATGGCGGCCACGCGCTTGGGATCGATGGAGGACTTGAACAGCAGTTCCAAGGCCTTGAGCGAATCGGCCACGGAAATGTCCTGCGTCCTGTTGGGAAAGGGCACATGAAAGACGTCGGGCACCATGGGGCCGAGCGAGGCCTTGTAGGGTGCGACCTTGCCGGTCAGCGTGACCGTCATGTGGGTGCGCCCGTGGAAGGCGCCGGTGAAGGCGACCACGCCCGAGCGGCCGGTATGGGTGCGCGCGATCTTCAGCGCGTTCTCGACGGCATCGGCGCCGGTCGTGAAGAAGGCGGCCTTCTTCAGGCCGGACATCGGCGCCGCGGCGGCCAGTTTTTCGGCCAGCGCGACATAGCTTTCGTAGGGCACGATCTGGAACGCAGTGTGCGTGAATTTGTCGAGCTGGTCCTTGACCGCGGCGATCACCTTGGGATGGCGGTGGCCGGTGGCCAGCACGGCGATGCCGCCGGCGAAGTCGATGTATTCCTTGCCCTTGTCGTCCCACAGCGTGGCGTTTTCGGCGCGGGCGGCGTAGAAGTCGAACTGCACGCCGACACCGCGAGGGGTGGCCAGCTGGCGGCGGGTGTTGATGTCCAGGTTTTGCATGACGACCTCGAGTCGATAGGGCGCGTTGGCGCTCGGGGGTGATGGGGGATGACCTGCCTAGACTTTAATACCAGGATGGATCCATAGTACAGGGCCAATCCATTCGTATTAATAGAGCCAATTTGTGCGCTATCTCGGACCCCCCCTGCATGCCGCGCCCGGGTCGCCACGTCCGGACCGCGCGGCCTTGCCCGCCGCCGACCTGTGCGCCTGCCGGCGGCGCAGATCGCACGCGCCCGGCGGCCCGTCCTCTGTTGGTATACAGCACGCGTACGCCGTTGTGATCCGTCTCCATTAGGCGTACCTTTTAGAGCCACTGAGTCTTCGCGCGGGATGCCATGAGTCAAAGCGGACAGCCCTTGTTCCAATACCTGGTGACCGAAGCCGACACCCTGTTGCGCAGCTTGTGCAGCAACGCGCTGGTCGGGGTATTTGTGGTTCAGGACGGGCGCTTTGTCTACGTCAACGAGAGGTTGGCGGACATGTTCGGCTATGCATCGGCCGAGTTGTGCGCGGGCATGACCTCGCAGGAGCTGACCGCCGAGCATGATCGTGCGCGCGTCGCCGGCGAGATCGCCCGGCGCATGAGCGGGGACAAGCAGGCCTGTGCCTATGAGTTCCAGGGCTTGCGGCGCGACGGTTCCCTTTTCGACGCCGAAGTGTTCAGCGTGACGGTGAGCTACCGCAATACGCCGGCCACCATCGGCCTGCTGCAGGACATATCCGAGCGCCGCCGCGCCGAACGTGATGTGGCCGATCAGCTGCGGTTCGTCACCCGCCTGGTGGACACCATTCCCAATCCGGTGTTCTACAAGGATGTGAACGGGTGCTACCTGGGCTGCAACCGCGCGTTCGAAGAGTTCGTCGGACTGCCCCGTGACCGGATCGTGGGCCGCACGGCATACGATCTGTCGCCGCCCGATCTCGCCTCGATATACACCGACGCCGACAAGGCGCTGTTCGCGGCACGCGGCACCCAGGCCTACGAGGCGACGGTGATGTACGGCAAGGATGCGGTCCGGCGCGATGTGATGTTCTACAAAGCCACCTTCGATAAGGCCGACGGTACGCTGGGCGGCCTGGTCGGGGTGATCCTGGACATCAGCGAGCGCAAGCAGATGGAGCAGGCCCGGCACGACGCCTACTACGATGCCTTGACCGGCCTGCCCAATCTGCGGTTGCTGCGTGACAGGCTGTCCGAAGAGTTGCTGCGCGCCAAGCGGCAGGAAGAATCCCTGGCGCTGCTGTTCATCGACCTGGACCGCTTCAAGGAAGTGAACGACACGCTGGGCCATCACGTCGGCGACGAACTGCTCAAGCAGGCGGCGCGGCGCATCAGCTCGGCGCTGCGCGCTAGCGACACGGTGGCGCGCCTGGGAGGCGACGAGTTTGCCGTGCTCCTGCCGCAAATGGCCGACGCTTCCGCGGCCGGCCTGGTGGCGCAGAAGATCCTGCAGCTGCTGTCCGAGCCGTACGACCTGGAAGGCAGGCAGGTCCACGTGACGGGCAGCATCGGCATTGCCGTCTATCCGCAGGACGGCACGGACGGCACCTTGCTCAGCTACGCCGACCAGGCCATGTATGCCGCCAAGGCCCAGGGCAAGAACGCGTTCTGCTATTTCACGCCGTCCATGCAGGTGCAGGCCAGGCTGCGGCTGGACCTGGGCAACGACCTGCGCCAGGCGGTGCACGAGCAGCAGTTCGAGGTGCACTACCAGCCCATCGTGGATCTTGTCACCGGCCAGATCCTCCGCGCCGAAGCGCTGCTGCGCTGGCCGCATCCGGCGCGCGGCATGGTGCCGCCGGACGAATTCATCACCACCGCCGAAGATATCGGCCTCATCGACGCGATCGGCGACCAGGTGTTTCGCCAGGCGCTGGAGGTGGCGGCCTGGTGGCGCGAGCGGCAGGCCGGCGCCCGGATCTGCGTCAACGTCTCGCCGCGCCAGTTCATCAGCGGCAGCTGCCGCGCCTGGCTGGATGTCCTGCGGCTGGCGGCGCTGCCGCCCGACTTGCTGTCTGTCGAGATCGTCGAGAAGGTGCTGCTGGACGAACGGCCGATGGTGATGCAGACCCTGCAGGAATTGCGCGCCGCCGGCATGGCGGTGAGCATCGATGATTTCGGCACCGGCTACAGCGCCCTGTCCTGTCTGAAGAAATTCGATCTGGGCGAACTGAAGATCGATCATTCCTTCATCAGCGCACTGACATCGAGCGGCAGCGACCAGACCATCGTGCAGGCCATCATCGCCATGGCGCACAAACTGGGTCTGAAGGTGGTGGCCGAAGGCGTGGAAACGCAGGCGCAGTGCGACCTGCTGCGCGCCGCCGGCTGCGATTATGCCCAGGGCTACCTGTTCGCGCGGCCCATGCCGCGCGAACAGTTCGCCACCTGGCTCAAGCAGGCAGCATCTCGTTCAGCGCTTTGACCACCACGGTGAAGTGGGTCTCGCCCGGGTCGTGGACCGAGGCCGCATGAGGTAAAACTGCGGTTGTTCCAGTCAGAGTGATAAGTGTTTCCCATGCAGTCCAGAATCTTGCGCGGACCGCTGCGGCGCGCGCTTCGCGGCGCGGTGGTCATCGCCGCGCTGACCGCGGCCGTGCTGTTCGGCTTTCCCGGCCAGACGCGCCATTTCATGCAGATGCTGTCCGGCCAGGATGGCTCGCCCGATCCCGTCACGATCTACCCGTATAACTTCACCTCGAAGGGGATCGACTATCTGGTCAGCCCCGGGCTGATAGCGTATTTGCCGCCCGACGCGGCCACTGGCAAGCTGGTGCTCAGGCAAGGCTACGTGCCGGCGCCCTCGGACAAAGGCCGTCTGCCGGTGCGCTGGCGCTACGTGACGGGCGCCAACGCGCCGCACGAAAGCGGCACCTATACCTATGGCGCCACGCTCGACTTGCCGGCCGCGCCGTCCAAGGCCGCGGTCCTGACGCTGCGCTTTTATCCCGGCGGCAGGATCGCGGCCCGCTACACCACGCATCCCGAGGTGGCCGAGCACGGCAACGTCGATCCTGCCTTGACGGGACCGGACTGGAAGACCAACACGCCCGCCGCCGGTCAGCTGCGGTAGTCGGGCTGGTCTTTCTCGACCAGACGCAGGCTGGCCTGCCAGAAGGCATCCGAATAAAAGGAATCCGCGTCGGCGGCGTACTGCTCGGCGGTGAGCCGGCATACGGCTTGGCTGGGCATGCGCAGCGGGACGCCGCCGGCCTGGGCCGCCACTTGCGCCTGGCAGGCGCGCTCCAGGAAGTAGATTTCCTGAAAGGCCGTGGACGCGGTGTGGCCCGCGGCCAGCAGGCCATGGTTGCGCAGGATCATGGCCCTGTTGTCCGGGCCGAGGTCGGCCACCAGGCGTTCGCGCTCGTCCAGATCGAGCGCGATGCCTTCGTAGTCGTGATAGCTCAGCTTGCCGTAGTACTTCAGCGCATGCTGGCTGATGGGAAGCAGGCCGTTTTCCTGGGCGGACACGGCAATGCCGGCTGCCGTGTGCGTGTGGATCACGAAATTCAGATCGTGGCGCGCCATGTGCACGGCCGAATGGATGGTGAAGCCGGCCTTGTTCACGCGCAGTTCTTCGGCCGGGCGGCCGGCCTCGATGACATTGCCCCGCTGGTCTATTTTCACCAGGTCGCTGGCGCGCATCTCGTGGAACATCACGCCGTAGCGGTTGATGAGAAATTGATCCGCCTGGCCGGGCAGGCGCGCGGAGATGTGCGTATCGATGATATCGGTCATGCGGAAATGCGCGACCAGACGGTAGAGCGCGGCCAGGTCGCAGCGGGTCTGCCATTCTTCCTGGGCGACGTTCAGGGGATTGCCCATGGTTTCTCCTTGATGGCGTGAAGCATGCCGTGCCGCATGCGGGCTTTGGCCCGGCCAGGCTTCGATACGGGATTCAGGCGCAGCCTATGAACTGGCGTGCCCGGTCCATGCGCAGGTCGCCTGCTTGCGCCGAGCGGATGCGCGCCGGCGTTGCGTCGACTTGTACCACGCCGTCCTCCATCATCACCACGCGGCTGGATATGGACAGAGCGAAATCCATCTCGTGCGTGACGATAAGCATGGTCATGCCGGTCTGGGCCAGGTCGCGGATCACCTTGAGCACTTCGCCTACCAGTTCCGGGTCCAGGGCCGAGGTGGGTTCGTCGAACAGCATGATGTCGGGCGTCATGGCCAGAGCCCGGGCGATGGCCACGCGCTGCTGCTGGCCGCCCGAGAGTTGGTGCGGATACTTGTCGGCATGCATCAGCAGGCCCACCTTGTTGAGCAGGTACAGGGCCTGCCTGCGGTTCACCGCAAGGTCGGCGGGTCGGCCGTGGTAGCGCGGCGCCAGCATGATGTTTTGCAGCACGTTCAGGTGCGGGAACAGGTTGAAGCCCTGGAACACCATGCCGATGCGGGCCAGGCCTGCGCGCATCCGGCGATGATTCGCGGGCGCCGCGGCGTCGATATAAGGTTCGCCGAAGAGCTCGATCCGGCCGCCGTCCATGGCTTCCAGACCGTTGATGGTGCGCAGAAGCGTGGTCTTGCCCGATCCCGATGGGCCGATGATGCTGATCACCTCGCCCGGATCGATGCGCAGGTCTATGCCCTTGAGAATGCGATGCGCGCCGTAGGACTTGCATACGCCCACAAACTGCAGCGCGGCAGGCGCCTGCGCGCCGGACGGCAGGGCCCCGCCTATCAGCGGGCCGGCCGGCAGGCCTGCGCGCAGGGCGGCGCAGGCGGCTTCGTCGAGCGTGCCGGGTTTGCGCAGCAGTACATCGATGCGGCGCTCGAACCATTGGAACAGCCAGCTGAACACGGTCACGATCAGCACGTAGTACACGGCCACCGCCAACAGCGTCTCGAGCACCAGGAAGTTCTGTGCGTACAGGCGTTCGCCCGTCATGAGCAGCTCGGGCAACGAGATGACCGACACCAGGGAACTGAGCTTGATGATGGTGACGTACTCGTTGACCAGCGAGGGCAAGGCCACGCGCAGGGCCTGGGGAATCACGATCAGGCGCTGCACGCCCAAAAAGCCGATGCTCAGCGCGTGGCCGGCCTCGCGCTGGCCCTTGGTAACCGCCAGCAGACCGCCGCGATGGATCTCGGCCATGTAGGCGGCCTCGCACAGCACCATGCTGATCAGGCCGGCCAGGAACGGGCTGCCCAGCACGACGCGCGTGGCGGGTATGACCTGCGGAAAGTTGTAGACGAACACCAGCAGCACAAGCAGCGGCACGCTGCGGAAGAACCAGATGTACACACCTGCTATCCGGCCCAGCCAGCGCATGCGCGACAGGCGCGCGCTGGCCAGGCCGAATCCCAGCACCAGACCGAGCAGCCAGGAGGCCGTGCTCAGGGCGATCACCGTGACGCAGGCCCGCCAGAAATCCGACATGGAAAACAGCGAGAAGAAATAAGGCCAATCGAGTTTCATGCGGGACTCTTCCAGTTTGCGCGGTCAGGCTCTTTCGGGTTTCTGGTTCACTCCACCGGAGCGATGTTGTACTTCTTGAGCAGTTTTTCGTATTGCCCGTTGGCGCGGATCGTGGCCATGGCTTTCTTGAGGGCATCCATCAGCTGGGTGTTGCCCTTCTTGACGTACATGCCCAAGGTCTGCGGATAGACCAGGGCGGGAGAGCTGATGACCAGGCGATCCTTGGTGCGTTCGGCGAACATGCGGGCTGCGCCGGCGATTTCCAGCTGGGCGTCCACGTTGCCGGACAGCAGGGCCTGCGATACTTCGGGCGCCGAGGGGAACTCGCTGACGGCGATGGCGCCCTTGCCCTCGGGCACGCAGGTCTTGGTCGACAGCGTCTGCAATGCCTTCACCCAGGTCGTGCCCTGCTCCAGGCCGACCTTCATGCCGCAAAGATCCTGTTCGGTCCTGGGCTGCTTGGCGCTGCCCTTGCGCACCAGGATCAGGGCGCCGGTCTTGCCGTAGGGCAGGGCATCGGCCTGCGCCTGGCGTTCGGGCGTGACGTACATGCCGGAGATCACGACATCGAAATGCTCGGAACCCAGGCCCAGGATCAGGCCGGTGAACTTGGTGTCGACGAAGGTCGCCTTGTCTCCCATGGCCTTGGCCAGCGCCTGCGCCAGTTCGGCATCGAAGCCCACGACCTTGCCGTGGTCCCAGGATTCGAACGGGGGATAGCTGATCTCCATGCCGACCTGCAGGTCGCCGGCCTTGAGCGTTGCGGCGGCGTGGGCGCTTGCGATACCGGCGCCAGCCAGGGCCGAGGCGACGAGCAGACGCTTGAACAGGGAAGTCTTCGAATTCATGGTGTGTTCCTTGTAGAAGATGACGGGAAAGTTCAAATGCGCAGGCCGGTGCGATCAGGCTGCTGGGGTATTGGCCTTTTTTAAATGGCCGAAACTGGATGTGGGGCTGGCGCGGTCCGGCATCTTCAATTCGCCGGACTGCACCTTGCGCTTGAGATACCGATAGGTCTGCAGAGCCTGGCTCCACATGTGTTCGCCGATGCTGATCTCGCCGTATGTGCCGGCGGCGGCCTCCGCCCGCGCGGCGAAGGCCGGCAGCGGCTGGATGAGGGTGTGATAGTCGCAGGCATAGAACAGCGGGAAGGAATAGCGTTCGGCCGACACCTTGCGCACGCGGTGCGCGGTGGCCTGGAAGGCGCCCGCGGTCATCACTTCCAGCATGTCGCCGATATTGACCACGAAGGCGGGCACCCCGTCGACCGACAGGGGTGGCGTGTCGATCCAGGTGCCCTCGTCGTTCATGACCTCCAGCCCTGCTTCGTCCGACAGCAGCAGGGTGAAGCATTCGTAGTCGGTGTGCGCGCCCATGCCGGGCGCGTCTGCGGCCTGCGCGTCGTAGGGGTAGTGGATCAGGCGCAGTTTGGAAGGCGGACACTGCGCCATGCCGTCGAAATGGTCCTCGGGCAGGCCCAGCGCCAGCGCGAAGCCGCGAAATAGCGTGCGCCCCAACGCGAAGACGTCGCCGTAGTACGCCGAGACGCGTTCGCGGAACCCCGGCAGTGCGGGCCATTGGTTGTAGCCGATGAGCGGCGTGCCGGCCTTCACATAAGGATGTTCAGCGTCGGCCTCGAAGCCGATGTCCAGGGCTTCCTTGCGATCCGGATTCGCGCCGCTGCCGTAGACTTCTTCGCCTTGCGGCACGTAACCCTTGTGGCCGGGCGACTTGGCGATGTAGTGATCCATCTTCCAGTCCATGGGCTGCGCGAAGAATTCGCGCGCCGCCTGGCGCAGCCCGTCGATCGATGTCCGGGAAATGCCGTGGCCGGTCACATAGAGAAAGCCGACTTCGCGTGCCGCGCGGCCCAGCTCTTGGGCCACGGCCTGGCGCGCGACCGCGTCGGCCGAAAACAGGCCGCTTACGTCGACCACCGGA
>DAIDKG010000063.1 GCA_027450125.1 Bordetella sp.
GGCGATGCACGACGGCCTGGCGATATACTCGCCCGGTACGGCGGGCAAGAGTTCGTGGTATTGCTTCCCGGCACCGGCTTGGATGGCGCGGTGAGGGTGGCCGATCGCATCCTCGCCGCGGTGCAGGCGCTGGGCGTACCGCACGCAGGCAGTCCCGCCGGCATCGTTACGCTCAGCGCCGGAGTCGGTGCTCTGCAGCCAGTCCGGGAGGCCGACGAACCAGACCGGCTGTTGACGCAAGCCGACCAGGCGCTATACCAGGCAAAGAAGGACGGCCGCAATCGCGTATGCAGCACGGCGGATCTGGCCGCGCAGTTCTGAACCGGCCGATGCCACCGGATGACCGGCATGACAACCTCGAGCAGGGCAACGGATGGCGATGATCAAGAAGCTTGCTTCGATGTGCAAGCCCGAAAGCCTGGCGGCCCATCTGACCCTGGCGTTCGGCCTGACGGTGCTGGCCGCCATGCTGGGCATCGTCCTCTACGTCAACCACCAGGCGATCGGCATCGTCCAGGATGCGTCCCGCACGCTGTTCGACCATATCGCGACCGAGACGCGCAACCAGATCGACAACAACGTCAGCAAGGTCGACGGGCTGCTCGGCCGCTATGCGGCCAATCCCCAGGCCAACGACTACGCAAGCGCGTCGCAACATGCATTCATCCGCCGCATGAGCCTCTCGCTGCAGGCCTCGCCCATGGTGTCGGCGCTCTACGTCGGTTACGAGGACGGCAGCTTCGTGCTGCTGCGCCGACTCACTTCCCCTGTCGCCCGGGAGCAGCTCAAGGCGCCCGACGCGGCGAGCTATTACCTGGAGACGGTGCGAGCCGGGGCCGCAGGGGCGCCCGCCGCGAAGATGGCACTCACCTTCCTGGATGACGCGCTGCAGCCGGTGGGCACCGCGCTCGCACCGGCCGACCAGTCCTATGATCCGCGCACACGCAACTGGTACCGCGCAGGAATCGCCAGTGAAAAATCGGTCATCACGAACCCCTATTGGTTTTTCCTGACGCAGGAACGCGGCATCACCATGGCCCGGCGCCTGTCGTCGGGTCATGGCGTAGTGGGCGTCGATCTGGGCCTGGCCGACTTGTCGCACGCGCTCAGGCAGATGAAAAGCACCAAGTCCTCGATATTGATGATCGTCAATGCCGAAAACGAGGTCGTCGCCAGCAGCGTGCCGATAGGGCCGGCCGCGCCGGGCGGGCAGGTCGCCGCATCGCCATGGCCGGCCTCGTCCGTCGCGACGCATCTGTTGCGGGTCGTGTCGGATTCGGACGCCGGGCAGGTGCTCACCCGCACGGTGAGCAGCGGCGACGTTACCTGGGTAATGCGCACCGTGCCGCTGCATTCCGGCCCCTGGACTTTTCGCATGGCCGTGGCCACGCCGGACAACGAAATGCTGGCAGGCGCCCGCAAGCTGACCTCGACGCTGCTTTGGCTGGGATTGGCGATGGCGCTTGCCGCCATGGCCGTGGTCCAGCGCGTGGCCCGGGCGGTAAGCCGGCCCCTGACGCAACTGGCCAAGGATGCCGAGCGCATCCAGCGCTTCCAGTTCGAACCTGGGCTGGCCCAGGTCGATTCGTCGGTGCGGGAAATCAGGACCCTGTCGCAATCCATGCGCCAGGCCGGAATCACCATCCAGCGCTTTACCGAAATCGGCCAGGCACTTTGGGCCGAACGCGATCCCACAAGGCTGATGGTCCGGCTGCTGCGCGAAGCCGTCAATATCGCCCAGGCCGAGGGCGGCCTGCTGTTGATGAGCGAGGACGAAGACGGAAAGCTGTCGGTCATCGATCGCGGCGCATCGGCCGAAGACGCCGAACCCCGATCAGTGGACAGGCGCGATGTCGACCCGCAGGTGCTCGCGGCCATGCAGGGCAAGGCCGTTGCGCATTTCGACCACGCCGGCACGCCATTGCCGCCGTTCCTGGCCGGACTGGTCGAGGCGAAGCCGCTGGCGAGCGGCCAGGTATTCCGGTTCTCGGTCGTTCCCCTGCTCAACCGGGCCGGCGACGCCGTGGGTGGATTGCTGCTGGCGGCGCGCGGACAAGCGGGCAGGACGACCGCGGATGCCAGCCTCGACCTGATCCAGGTCCTGTCGGCCACCGCGGCGATGACCATCGAGATGACCCGGCTGCTCACGGCCCGCAAGACCCTGCTCGACGCGGTGGTGCGCATGATCGCCAACTCGATCGACGCCAAGTCTCCCTACACCGGCGGCCATTGCCAGCGCGTACCCATGCTGGCGATGTCCCTGGTGCGGGCCGCGACCCGCTCGCGCAGCGGCCCTTTCGCGGATTTCGCGCTCACGCCGGACGACTGGGAAGCGGTCAAGGTCGCGAGCTGGCTGCATGACTGCGGCAAGCTGACCACCCCCGAATACATCGTCGACAAAGCCACCAAGCTCGAGAGCCTGTATGACCGGCTGCACGAAATCCGCATGCGCTTCGAACTGCTCAAATCCGGCGCCTGGGTGGCCTATTGGCGAGGTGTGGCCGAAGGCGCGCAGCCCCAGGCGCTGGCCGCCGTGCGCGACGCGGAGCTGGCCGCGCTGGATGCGGATTTTGCCTTCGTGGCCGGCTGCAACGAAGGCGGCGAAGAGATGGCATCCCAGGATATCGAACGCCTGCACGCCATCGGCGAGCGCACCTGGATGCGCACGCTGGACGACCGTATCGGGATTTCGCGCGAAGAAAAGCGGCGCAAGAACCGCACCCCGGCGCCGACGCTGCCGACCGAGGAAAAACTGCTGGACGACCGCCCGGACCACCTCATCGAACACTACGCCAGTTATCTGAACACGCAGGAAAGCCTGGCGGGATTCAACATGAAACCGCTGCAATACCGCATGAACCTGGGCGAGCGCTACAACCTCGGCATCCGCCGGGGCACGCTGACGGCCGAGGAGCGCTACCAGATCAACAAGCACATCAACCACACCATTCTCATGCTGCGCGACCTGCCGCTGACGGGCGCCTTGCGCCAGGTTCCCGAGTTCGCCGGCGGGCATCACGAGAAAATGGACGGCACGGGATACCCCAAGGGATTGCAGCGCGACGGCATGAGCGTGGTGGCGCGCGCCATGGCCATCGCCGACGTCTTCGAAGCGCTGACCGCGGGCGATCGGCCCTACAAAAAGGCCAAGAGACTGAGCGAGGCGGTGCGCATCATGGAATCGATGAAACGCAACAGGCACCTCGATCCCGATCTGCTGGATCTTTTCCTGACCGAGGGCATTTGGCGCGATTATGCGCGGCAGTTCATGGAGCCAGAGCAGATCGACGAGCCGGACATCGGCGCCGTCCTGCAAACCAGGCCGGCCTGAGCCGGCACTGCGTCACTGCGCCGCCTGCGTCACGCGCTGCGGCCATATCGCCGGCGGATAGACCGTGGGATACACCAGTTTGGGAGCAATTGCCCCGAAATGTGCCAGACAGGTTTCGATCAGCTGCTGCATGCCGGCCGGCGACGGGTCCGTCGTGGCGATGGAACCCTGGGCCTTGGTCACCTTCCATTTTCCGTCGTCCTGGCGCACCGCCTGGAACACGTCCTGCCCATAGGGCGTGTCCTCGGGCAGGTAGGCCAGGATGGCGGCGGGCTGCGTGGCATAGGGAAAATCGACCAGGCCGGGCCAGGCCTGCAGCGCCGGGGGCGAGACGTAGGCTTCGCAGGCATGCAGCGCCGCGACCCCGCCGGTGTTGTCCAGCCACAAGGCCTTGAAGGCCGACGGCATCAGGCGGCCCAGCAGCGCGCCACCCTGCTCGGCGAAGGCGGGATCGGGGGGCGGGTCCGCAGGGGCACCTGCCTGTGCGGCTGCGCCGACAGGTGCGGCGGCGGCCGCCGCCGCGGCGCCGCATGCGCACAGGCCCGCCAGCAAGACCGAAATCCATCCAATTCTTCTAAACATGATGCGCCCGCCAATTCGGCTTCGTTCACGACACAGGGTAAGGCGAACTACGTTACCAGAGTGCGCCGATGAAAGGCAGGCTGGTCCCAGCTGCCGGTATCGAGTATGTCTTTCAGGATTTCGACGGCATCCCATATGTCGGCATGACCCAGGTACAGCGGCGTAATTCCGAAACGCAGCAAGCCGGGCTCGCGGTAGTCGCCGATCACGCCGCGCGCGATCAGGGCCTGCATCACGGCATACCCTTGCGGATGGCTGAAACTGACGTGGCTGCCGCGGATGGCGTGGTCCAGAGGCGTGACCAGGACGAGCGGATGGCCGTGGCAGCGCGACTGCACCAGCGAGATGAACAGATCCGTCAGCGCCAGCGATTTTTCGCGCACCCGAGACATGTCCGCTTGCAGCGCGATATCCAGGCCGCATTCGACCAGCGCCATCGACACGACCGGCTGGGTGCCGCAGAGATAGCGGCGGATGCCGTCGGCAGGCTGGTAGTCGGCGGCCATGTCGAAGGGCCGGCTATGCCCCCACCAGCCCGACAGCGGCTGCCAGAACCGATCCCTGTGCCGCGCGGCGACCCATATGAAAGCGGGCGCGCCGGGACCGCCGTTCAAGTACTTGTACGTGCAACCCACGG
>DAIDKG010000064.1 GCA_027450125.1 Bordetella sp.
GCTGCGCCAGCTGCTGCTGCGCGTAGCGCGGGAAGGCGTCTTCCAGCCGGTCTGGACCGAGCGCATCGGCGAGGAATGGCGCCGCAACGCGGCCCGCCTATGGGGAGCGCCCCGCGAGATCCTGGACGGCCTGTGGCAGGACATGAACCAGGCCTTTCCGGGTGCCATGGAGCACGACACACAGGCCTACGAAACCGGCCTGCGCTACAGCGACGCCAAGGATTTCCACGTCATCGCCGCCGGCCTGGCGCGGCGCGCGCGCTGCGGGCTGCAGCGCACGCCGGCGGTCCAGGTCATGACCTGGAACCTGAAGGACTTCAATCGTTCCGAGCTGCGCAGGCAGGGCCTGGACGTGTTCAGTCCGGACGTGATGCTGGCGCGCTGGTGGCCGGCCGCAGAACCAGCCCTGCGATCCGCGCTGGCGCCCGTCGAGCAGGACTACGTGGCCCTGGGACGCGAGCCGCTGGCGCTGGCCGCGATCCTGCACCGGGAGAGGCTGTACCGGCTGGCCAGGCTCGCGGCCGCGTAGGCGCGGCCGGCGTCAATGCCCGTAGCGGCTGGCGGTAAAGCCCGCCGCACTGAGCGCGTCGATGACTTCCTGGATGTGCTCGGGCCCGCGCGTCTGCAGGACGAACTCGACCTCGACATCGCGCGCCGACAGCGTGGTGAAGGCGCGCTGGTGATGCACTTCGGTGATGTTGGCCTGGGCGTCGGCGATCAGCTTGGTGACCTGGGCCATGGCGCCGGGCAGATCGCGCAGGTCGACCCGGATGCG
Organism: Bordetella sp.; assembly: GCA_027450125.1. Lineage (GTDB taxonomy): Bacteria > Pseudomonadota > Gammaproteobacteria > Burkholderiales > Burkholderiaceae_B > Bordetella. The sequence goes on from DAIDKG010000064.1 coordinate 776, forward strand.
AGCCAGTCGGCCGCCGCGCACCATGCCGCGTTCGATGAGTTCGCCCAGCATGAGCGGGTCGATGTTCCCGCCGCACAGCACCAGGCCGATGCGCTTGCCCTGGAACCAGGCATCCTGGCCGCGCGCGCGGTCGCGCAGCAGGGCCGCCAGGCCTGCTGCGCCGGCGCCTTCCACCACGGTCTTTTCGATTTCGAGCAGCACCACGATCGCATGTTCGATATCCGCCTCGGCAACCAGCTCGATGCGGTCGACCAGGCTGGCGACGATGCGGCGGGTGATCTGCCCGGGCGATTTGACCGCGATGCCCTCGGCGATGGTGTACGGCCCGGACGGCATCTCGCGCCCCTGCATGGCCGCGTACATGGCGGGAAAGCGTTCGGTCTGCACGCCGATGATCTCGATATCGGGCTTGAGGCCCTTGGCTGCCGTGGCGATGCCCGAGATAAGCCCGCCGCCGCCGATTGCAATGACCATCGTGTCCAGGTCGGGCTGGTCCTCCAGCATCTCCAGGGCTACCGTGCCCTGCCCCGCGACGATGGCCTCGTCGTCGTAAGGATGGATCATGACCAGGCCGCGCTGGCGTATGAGCTCCTGCCCGTGCGCCAGGGCATCGTCGAAGGTGTCGCCTTCGAGCACCACCTCGGCGCCGAAGCGCCGCGTGTTGGCCACCTTGACCGTGGGCGTGAAGCGCGGCATGACGATGACGGCCGGCACGCCCATGCGCTGCGCGTGGTAGGCCACGCCTTGCGCGTGGTTGCCCGCCGATACCGCGATGACGCCCTTGGCCCGCTCCGCATCCGACAGCGCCAGCATGCGGTTCAAGGCGCCACGTTCCTTGAACGACGCGGTGAATTGCAGGTTCTCGAACTTGAGCCAGATCTGCGCGCCCAGCATGTCGGACAAGGTGCGCGACAACATGAAGGGGGTCTTGAGCACTTGCCCTTGCAGCCGCCGGCGGGCGGCCTGTACGGTGGAGAGATCGATCATGATGGGAAGGTTCCGGTCAGCGCACGGGCAGGAAGTTAAAGAGCAGCAGGCTCTGGACATAGTCGATGCCGATGCGGCGCACATTTTCGCCCAAAAGGCTGGCCACCAGATCGAGGCGGCCGATGATTTTGCCGAATTCGCGCTCGAAACTCAGGTTGGCCGGCCCCTTGCCCATTTCGTCGGACAGGAGCAAGGGTTCGCCCGAGGCCGTGCGGCGCGTGAGCAGCATCCAGTCGGCGGCCTCGACATCGCGCGCCGCATTGTAGATATGCTGGCCATCGAGCTTGCTGAAGGGGTAGAAGACCAGCTTGCCGTTGTGCGCGGCAATGATGGTGTCGGCCAGGCCGTAGATGAAGGCCGCGACCCGGTCGCCGGAGTACTTGGGGTCGAGCGCGACCGAAAGCACCTGGATGTCCTGCAGGCCGACCAGGCCGGGAGGCGGCTGGCGTTTTTTTATCAGCTGCTTGACCCACTGCACCGCCGCAGCCTCGCTGGGCTGGCCGCTCTTGCGCCATTCGCGCGGATTGCGGCGATAGAGCTTGTCCAGCAGCCGGTACAGGCTGTCCAGGTTGTCGCGCATGGCCAGCGTGACGGTGCGGTCGAAATCGGTCTGCAGCAACTGGCCGGCCGACATGGGCGCCGTATCCGGCGTGCTGCCGTCCTTGCGCGGCGGGGTCGATGCGCATCCTGCCAGGAGCACAATGCTCGACACGACTAGCCCCCACCGCCTTATCGCCATGCGCCGGACCTTCCTCGATTGCGAAGTGTCCCGACTTTACCCCGAAATACGCCGGAACACCTCTTGCCGTCGATGCAGATCAGCGCACCAGGCACGGCCGTTTGGGGTCGAATGTCCAGTTGGGAACAAGGTACTGCATGGCGATCGCGTCATCGCGCGCGCCCAGGCCGTGCTGCGTGTAGAGCGCGTGCGCCTTTTGCAGTTCGTCCATGTCGATCTGCACGCCCAGGCCGGGTTTTTGCGGCACCCGCACCTTGCCGCCTTCGATGCGCAGCGGCTCGCGCGTCAGGCGCTGGCCGTCCTGCCAGATCCAGTGCGTGTCGATCGCGGTGATCCTGCCGGGCGCGGCGGCGGCTGCATGCGTGAACATGGCCAGCGAGATGTCGAAGTGGTTGTTCGAGTGCGATCCCCAGGTGAGCCCCCAGTCGTTGCACATCTGCGCCACGCGCACCGCGCCCTGCATGGTCCAGAAGTGCGGATCGGCCAGCGGAATGTCGACCGACTGCAGCAGGACCGCGTGGCCCATCTGGCGCCAGTCGGTGGCGATCATGTTGGTGGCCGTGGGCAGGCCCGTGGCGCGGCGGAACTCGGCCATCACCTCGCGGCCCGAATAGCCGTTCTCGGCGCCGCACGGGTCTTCCGCATAGGCCAGCACGTCGTGCTTGTCACGGCACAGCCGGATCGCCTCGGCCAGCGGCCATCCGCCGTTCGGATCGAGCGTGATGCGCGCCTCGGGAAAGCGCTCGGCCAGCGCCGTGACCGCTTCCATTTCGGCGTCGCCGGCCAGCACCCCGCCCTTGAGCTTGAAATCGTTGAAGCCGTAGCGCTCCTTGGCGGCCTCGGCCAGGCGCACCACGGCATCGGGCGTCATGGCCGCTTCGGTGCGCAGGCGCTCCCAGTCGTCGCGGCCTTCGGCGCCGCTGGCATACGGCAGATCGGTCCTGTTGCGGTCGCCGATGAAGAAAAGATAGCCGAGCATGTCGACTTCGCTGCGCTGCTGGCCCTGGCCCAGCAGCGCAGCCACCGGCACGCCCAGATGCTGGCCCAGCAGGTCCAGCAACGCAGCCTCCAGCGCCGTGACCGCGTGGATCGTGGTGCGCAGGTCAAACGTCTGCAGGCCTCGGCCGCCCGCATCGCGGTCGGCGAACCGGCTGCGCACCGCGTTCAGCACGGCATGCATGTTGCCGATGGATTGCCCGACCACGAACGGATGCGCGTCGGCGATCGTCTTGCGGATCGCTTCGCCGCCCGGCACTTCGCCCACGCCGGTATTGCCCGCGCTGTCGCGCAGCAGCACGACATTGCGCGTGAAGAACGGGCCGTGCGCCCCGCTCAGGTTGAGCAGCATGCTGTCGCGGCCGGCGACCGGCACGACGCGCAGTTCGGTGACCACGGGCGCGTGGGGGTGGGCGTTGGGTGTCGACATGATCGAATCCTGAAAAAAAACGCCGCGCGAAATGACTTTCGCGCGGCGCATTCCGCCATGCAATGGCGATGGCTTATTCGGACTGCGGCGCGGCCTCCGGCGCCTGCTGCTCGATGCCGCCGAGCGCCTTGATCGACAGGCGCAGACGGCCCTTCTCGTCGGCCTCGATGACCTTGACGCGAACCTGCTGGCCCACCTTGAGCACATCGTTGATGTTGGCGATGCGGTAGTTGGCGATCTCGGAAATGTGCAGCAGGCCGTCCTTGCCGGGCAGCACTTGCACGATGGCGCCGAAATCCAGCAGGCGCAGCACCGAGCCTTCGTAGACCTGGCCGACTTCGACTTCGGCGGTCAGCTCGGCGATGCGGCGCTGGGCTTCCTTGGCCTTGTTGTCGTCGGCGCTGGCGATGACGATGGTGCCGTCGTCGGAGATGTCGATCTGCGTGCCGGTTTCTTCGGTCAGCGCGCGGATGGTGGCGCCGCCCTTGCCGATCACGTCGCGGATCTTCTCGGGGTTGATCTTCATGGTGAGCATGCGCGGCGCGAACTTGGACAGTTCGCCGCTCGAGCCGCCAATGGCTTCGCGCATCTTGTCCAGGATGTGCAGGCGGCCTTCGCGGGCCTGGGCCAGCGCAACCTGCATGATTTCCTTGGTGATGCCCTGGATCTTGATGTCCATCTGCAGCGCGGTCACGCCGTTGACGGTGCCGGCCACCTTGAAGTCCATGTCGCCCAGGTGATCTTCGTCGCCCAGGATGTCGGTCAGCACGGCGAACTTGCCGCCGTCCAGGATCAGGCCCATGGCCACGCCGGCCACGTGGTCCTTGACCGGCACGCCGGCGTCCATCATGGCGAGCGAGCCGCCGCACACGGAGGCCATCGACGAGGAGCCGTTCGATTCGGTGATTTCCGAGACCAGGCGGATGGTGTACTGGAAGTCCTGGTGATCGGGCAGCAGCGACACCAGCGAGCGCTTGGCCAGGCGGCCGTGGCCGATTTCGCGGCGCTTGGGTACGCCGATGCGGCCGGTTTCGCCGGTGGCGAAGGGCGGCATGTTGTAGTGCAGCATGAAGCGGTCGGAGTAGGAGCCTTCGAGCGCGTCGATGGTCTGCTCGTCGCGGCCGGTGCCGAGCGTGGTCACGACCAGCGCCTGGGTCTCGCCGCGGGTGAACAGGGCG
>DAIDKG010000065.1 GCA_027450125.1 Bordetella sp.
GTGCTGGTGATCGCCACCATCCACCTGGCGGTGGCCATCATCACCGAAGCCACGCTGTCCTTCCTGGGGGTAGGCATTCCGCCCACCACGCCCTCTCTGGGCACCTTGATCCGCATCGGCGACAGCTACCTGTTCTCAGGCGAATGGTGGATCTCGATCTTCCCCGGCGTGGCGCTCGTCATCCTGGTCCTGGCGGTCAACCTGCTGGGCGACTGGCTGCGCGACGCCCTCAACCCCAAACTGCGTTGAGGAAGACACCGCCATGGCTCTGCTCGACATACAAGACATCCGCATCGAATTTCCCAGCCGCCGCGGCACCCGCACCGCGGTCGACGGCATCACGCTCGAACTGAACAAGGGCGAAATCCTCGGCGTGGTCGGCGAATCCGGCGCCGGCAAATCCACCATCGGCAATGCCGTCATCGGCCTGCTGGAAGCGCCCGGCCGGCTGGCCGGCGGCCAGGTGCTGCTCGACGGAAAACGCATCGACACCCTGTCCGACGCGGAAAAGCGCAAGGTGCGCGGCCGCCGCGTCGGCATGATCTTCCAGGATCCGCTCACCTCGCTCGATCCGCTGCAGACGGTGGAAAGCCAGCTGGTCGAGACCATGCAGGTGCACCTGAACATCACGCGCGACCAGGCCTGCAAGCGCGCGGTGGATCTGCTCACCCAGGTGGGCATCCACCAGCCCGAGCTGCGCGTCAAGCAATACCCGCACCAGTTCTCGGGCGGCATGCGCCAGCGCGTGGTGATCGCGCTCGCGCTGTGCTGCGAACCCGAAGTCATCATCGCCGACGAGCCCACCACCGCGCTGGATGTGTCCATCCAGGCGCAGATCCTCGAGCTGCTGCGCAAGCTCTGCCGCGAAAAGCAGGTGGGCATGATCATCATCACGCACGATATGGGCGTGATCGCCGACGTGACCGACCGCGTGGCGGTGCTCTATCGCGGCAAGCTCATGGAGCAGGGCCCCACGGCCAAGATCCTGGGCAATCCCGATCACCCCTACACCCGCAGCCTGATCTCGGCCGTGCCGCGCCCGGACATCAAGCTCAAGCGCTTCCCGATGGTGACCTACATCGAGGACGTGAAGACCACCACGCAAATCGACGTGGCCACCCACTGGCTGGGCCAGGCCCGCAAGGATTTCGCGCGCAAGGACAACCAGGGCCCGCTGGTGCAGGTGCGCGACCTGGGCCTGCGCTTCGTGCTGCGCAACGCCTTTCTCGAACGCAACCGCCGCACGCTCGACGCGGTCAAGCAGGTCAACCTGCAAATCCCCGAGGGCGAGGTCTTCGGCCTGGTGGGCGAGTCGGGTTCGGGCAAGTCCACCATGGCACGCCTGATCTCGGGCCTGTACAGGCCCACCGGCGGCGCAGTGATGTTCGACGGCACCGACATCAACCAGCTCAAGAGCGAGCGGGCGCTCAACCCCATCCGCCGCCAGATCCAGATGGTGTTCCAGGACCCGTATTCCTCAGTCAATCCGCGCATGCGGGTGCTGGACATCATTGCCGAGCCCATCCGCTTTCACAAGCTGGCCGCGAACGAGGCCGAAGTGCGCCGCATCGTCGGCGACCTGCTCGACGTGGTGGGCCTGGGCGGACAGGCCGCCAGCCGCTTTCCGCACGAATTCTCGGGCGGCCAGCGCCAACGCATCGCCATCGCGCGCGCGCTCGCCACGCGGCCGCGCTTCCTGATCTGCGACGAGCCCACCTCGGCCTTGGACGTGTCCATCCAGGCCCAGATCCTCAACCTGCTCAAGGACCTGCAGGAACAGCTGCACCTGACCATGCTCTTCATCAGCCACGACCTGCCCGTGATCCGCCAGATGTGCGACCGCGTGGGCGTGATGCGCCACGGCGAGCTGCTGGAGGTCGCGGAAACGGAAACGCTGTTCACCGCGCCCAAACACGAATACACCCAGCATCTGCTGGGCCTGATGCCTCGCTTGCAGCAAATGTCGCAAGAAGGGCTGGAGATCGCGTCATGAATACCGAAGCCATGCTTTTTACCGGCGGCCGCGTCTTTGACGGCCTGGGCAAGACCCTGGACGGCCATGCCGTGCTGGTCGAGGGCGGGCAGGTCGCCCGCGTCGCTCCCGCGGGCGAATTCCACGGCTATGCCGGCCGCAAGGTCGATACCGCGGGCATGACGCTGATGCCCGGCCTGGGCGACTGCCACGTGCACCTGGTCTACACCGGCGGAGCCGACCCCAACGGCATCATCAGCAAGCAGTCCCCCGGCGAGATTACCCTGACCGCGCTGGAGAATGCCCAGACCGCGCTCAAGGGCGGCGTCACCGCGGTGCGCGACTGCGGCGGCAAGGACTATCTCGAATTTGCCGTGCGCAATGCCATCGCGCGCGGCGTCTTCATGGGCCCCACCATCCGCGCAGCCGGTCGCATGATCTGCATGACGGGCGGCCACGGCAACCGCATGGGCCGCGTGGCCGACGGTGTCGACGACGTGATCCGGGCCGTGCGCGAGCAGGTGCACGCGGGCTGCGACCTGGTCAAGATCATGGCCACTGGCGGCGTGATGACGCCGGGCGTCAACCCCATGGACGCGCACTATACCGCCGAGGAAATGCGCGTGGGCCTGCACGAGGCCAAACGCTTTCACAAAAGCACGGCCAGCCACGCGCAGGGCACCGAAGGCATCCTCAATGCCGTGCGCGGCGGCGTGGATTCGGTCGAGCACGGCATTTACATGGACGAGGAATGCCTGCGCGAAATGCTCGAGCGCCAGACCTATCTGGTGCCGACCATCGCCGCCCTCAAGAACATCCTGGACAACGCCGATCGGGGCATCCCGCCCTATGCGGTGGAAAAGGCCCGCAACGTGGCCGAGCGGCATCGCGAATCGTTCAAGATGTACTACCAGGCGGGCGGGCGCATCGCGCTGGGCACCGACGCCGGCACGCCCTACAACCTGCACGGCGAGAACGCCATGGAACTGGCCTTTATGGTCGAGTTCGGCATGACCCCGGTCGACGCCCTGATCGCGGGCACGTCCCGCGCGCACGACCTCATGGGCCTGATCAACGCCGGCCGCATCCTCAAGGGTGCCCAGGCCGACCTGCTGCTGGTCAAGGGCGACCCCACGCAGGACATCGCCTGCGCCGCCCAGCGCGCCAACCACGTCGCAGTGCTCAAGGGCGGTGTCGTCGCCGCGGGCAGCCTGCCGGCGTAATACAAGACGCCACACCGACAGGGCCGGGAACCCCGGAGGAATCCGGGGCGCGGGGCCGGCCAACCGATGCCCGCCGGGCGGGCACCGCAATTGCACAGGGCAGCCTCAGCGTATCAAGAGGGCAAACGCTGAGGCACTCAAAACAGCCCCGGCGTCGTAAAACCTATTGCGCTACAGAGAAAGCCCGCTATCGGTTACAATAACCTCGTGCCTCTCCAATCGGCACGCCTCCGCTGGCGTTTTGACCGCCACGCGCCGGGGCCATCGCAACGCCTTCCTCAACCCTGGCCGCGATCGCCCCTTTCCTCCTCGAATTGCCAGCCCGGATTGGCGTCGCTCGATTGAAGCGATGGGCTGAGCGCTGGAGTTGTTTTGACTACCACTACTAATACCTTTGCCGACCTCGGTCTGGCCGACACGCTTTTGCGCGCCATCGCCGAAACCGGGTACACCACCCCAACACCCATCCAGGCTCAGGCCATCCCGCTCGTTCTGCAAGGCGGCGACCTGATGGCAGCCGCTCAGACGGGCACCGGCAAGACGGCGGGGTTCACCCTGCCCATCCTGCAGATCCTCTCGAACAACAAGCCACAACAGCGCAAGCCCGGCCGCCCGCGCTGCCTGATCCTCACCCCCACCCGCGAACTCACCGCCCAGGTGGCCGAGTCGGTGCAGACCTACGGCAAGTACGCCGGCCTGACGTCCATGGTGATGTTCGGCGGCGTCAACATCAACCCGCAGATCAGCGCGCTGAAAAAACCCGTGGACATCCTCGTCGCCACGCCAGGCCGCCTGCTCGATCACGCCGGCCAGAAGACCCTGGACCTGTCCGGCGTGGAAATCCTGGTGCTGGACGAAGCCGACCGCATGCTGGACATGGGCTTCATCCACGACATTCGCCGCGTGCTGCGCCTGCTGCCCGCGCAGCGCCAGAACCTGCTGTTCTCGGCCACCTTCTCGGAAGAGATCCGCCAGCTGGCGCGCGGCATCCTGCGCGACCCCGGCGAAGTCTCGGTCACCCCGCGCAACACCACCACCGAGCGCGTGGCGCAGTCGGTGCATCTGGTGCAGCAATCGCACAAGCGCGATATGGTCAGCCACCTGATCCGCGAGAGCGGCTGGCACCAGGTGCTGGTCTTCACGCGTACCAAGCACGGCGCCAATCGCCTGGCCGAGAAGCTGGTCAAGGACGGCCTGACGGCCGCGGCCATCCACGGCAACAAGAGCCAGTCGGCCCGCACCCGCGCGCTGTCCGGCTTCAAGGATGGCGGCGTGGCCGTGCTGGTGGCGACCGACATCGCCGCGCGCGGCCTGGACATCGACCAGCTCCCGCTGGTGGTCAATTTCGAACTGCCCAACGTGCCGGAAGATTATGTGCACCGCATCGGCCGCACCGGCCGCGCGGGCGCGACGGGCACGGCGATCTCGCTGGTCGACGATAGCGAGATCAAGCTGCTCAAAGGCATCGAGCGCCTCATCAACAAGCCGATCGAGCGCAAGCCTTTGCCGGCCGGCTGGACGGCGCCCGTGCGCAGCGCCGCCGAAGAGCGCGCCGAACTGGAAGACGACCGCGACGACG
>DAIDKG010000066.1 GCA_027450125.1 Bordetella sp.
CCAGGTACAGGCCCCCGCGCGCCAGGCCGACGATGGCGTCATAGCGGCTGGCAATGACGGCGCGGCGATGATGCAGTGCGATGTTCTCGATGTCCTGGTACGAGAACCAGCGGCGCTTTTCGTCGCCGAGGTCCACGAGCGTGCCGATGGGAAAGTGGGGGGCGGGATGCATGGCCTGCCTGGTATGCGATTTGGATTACGATGTCGGTCTTTCTTGCGCGTTGCCATGCATTCTAGTCTGCCTATCCGTACTGCCTGCCCGCCCGGCGCTTGCGCCTGCGGCCGCGAGACGCTGCTGGGGGATCCGCAGGCGGACCAGCGCATACTGCTGCTGACCAAGGCGGAAGAAAACAAGTTGGTGGAGCGCCTGGAACGCATCGAGAGCCTGGCCGAGCTGCGGCGCATGCAGGTCAGGATGCAGGATCTTCTGGGCATGGTGGTGCGCATTGCGCCGGGGCTGAACGAGGTGCGCACGGTGCGCGGCTTCGAGATCCGCATCGAGGACATGCCGGGGCTGTGCAGCAAGACGCGCCAGGCCATTCCGGCAGCGATACGGCGCGGCCTGGAACGCCGGCCCGAGATCGCCTATGCGCTGTTGAACGAACGCGACCTGCTCGCCGATACCTGACGATCGCGCCGGCGCCCGGCGCGCCCGCAAAGGAGAACCGCAATGTCCGTCCAGGCAAACGATCCCGCCGGCGCCGCCGCGACGCGGACAGCCACGCCCCGAGCGGCGGCGGCGGGCACCTATGTGCTCGTGCACGGCGCCTGGCACGGCGGGTGGTGCTGGGACGCCGTCGCGCAAATATTGCGCTCGCATGGCCACCGGGTGTTCGCGCCGACGCTGACCGGTCTCGGCGAGCGTGCCCACCTGCTTACGCCCCAGACCGGCCTGCAGACATTCATCCAGGACGTCCTCGACGTGCTCGAGCATGAGGACCTGTCCAACGCGATACTCGTGGGGCACAGCTTCGGTGGACTGTCCCTGATCGGCGCCGCCGATCGCGCTGCGCAGCGCATACGCCAACTGGTGTTCCTGGATGCGATGGTGCTGTCCAACGGAGAGTCGGCCTTCTCGGGCCTGCCTGCCGAGGTCGTGGCCAAGCGCACCAGGCTGGCAATGGAAACCAGCAACGGGCTGACGGTGCCCGTGCCCTCTGCGCGAGCCTTCGGCGTGTTCGATCCCGAGCAGGCCGCCTTGATCGAGCGTTATTGCACGCCGCATCCGTTCAGGACGTTCACCGATCCCATGTTGATCGAGGGGCCGCCGGGCGGCGCATTGCCCAAGGTCTACATCCAGTGCGTCGACCCCGTCTATGCGCCGCTGCAGGGCAGCCGCGATTTCGTCAGGGCGCGCAAGGATTGGGTGTGGGACGAAATCGCGACCGGGCACGACGCCATGCTCAGCGCCCCGGCCGCGCTGGCCGAGAAGCTGCTGGCATTTGCCTAGGGCCTGTTAACGCTAAAAGAAGCCGCTCCTTTTAGCGTTAACAGGCCTTAGGCGCCGGCACCGAAAGGCCTTGCCGGGTCGCGGGCAGGGCCTAGGATTGCGCTCCCGCAGAATTGATCCAGACCAGGCGATGCAGCTGCGCCATGGCAATGGGATCGTCCAGCAGCTTCAGGCGCTGCGGCTCCGACAGGCCGGCCAGGTGCTCGGCCGCCTGGTAGACCAGCGCCCGGCGCGCGGCCAGATTGGCCGGCACGGGACGGTGGCGGGCGGTGCCCATGGCGCAGGCCATGGCATTGACGACCGGATCGCAGACGGCATCGCCGAAGGTCGGGTCCTCGCTGCGCTTGTCGCGCGCAGCGTGCGTGTACAGGTGTGTATCCTGCAACTCCCGGGGCTGGCGGGTTTCCTCGGGTATGCGAAACAGATTGTGCCGGATGCTCTTGAGGCCGGGATCGAGCCGGCTGGAGTACACCGACAGCGGAATGATCAGCAGCCAGGCCGCCAGGATGGGAATCATCCAGGTCAGGAAGATCGGATTGAGCCAGGCCACCAGCGCCGCCCAGGCAATGCCCAGCAGGGTCTGCGAGGCATGCCGGCGGATGGATTCGCTCCAGGGCGTGTCCTGCGCGTCGCGGTGCGGCGAGACCCACTTGGCCTTCAGGCCCAGGTAGGCCGCCACCACGAAGCGGGTGTGAAAGATCATGCGCACCGGCGCCAGCAGCATCGAGAACACGACTTCCAGCAGCATGCTCTGCAGCGCCTTGACGCGGCCGCCGTAGTCCTGCGGATCGCGGAAGCAGATGCGCAGCAGCGCCAGCACCTTGGGCAGGAAAAGCAGCACGAAGGTGGTGGAAAAGAGTGCGATGGCCTTGTCCGGATGCCATTGCGGCCAGATCGGGAACAACTGGCGCGGCTCGATGAAATACTGCGGCTCGGTCAGCGTGTGCACCGCCAGCAGCGCGGTGGATAGGGCCATGAAGAGAAACCACAGCGGCGCCGACAGATAGGACATGACCCCGGTCAGGAACACCGCGCGATGCACCGGATGAAAGCCGTCGATCAGGAACAGCCGGAAGTTCATCAGGTTGCCGTGGCACCAGCGCTGGTCGCGCTGCAGTTCGTCGAGCAGGTTGGGCGGCAGCTCTTCGTAGCTGCCCGGCATGTCGTAGGCGATCCAGACGCCCCAGCCGGCGCGGCGCATCAATGCGGCTTCGACGAAATCGTGCGACAGGATGGCGCCGGCGAAGGAGCCCTTGCCCGGCAGCGGCGCAAGAATGCAATGCTCCATGAAGGGCGCCAGGCGGATGATGGCGTTGTGCCCCCAGTAGTGCGATTCGCCCAGTTGCCAGTAGTGCATGCCTGCGGTGAAGAGGGGGCCGTAGACCCGCGTGGCGAACTGCTGGATGCGCGTGTAGAGCGTGTCCATGCCGCTGGCCTGCGGTGCGCTCTGGATGATGCCCGCCGTGGGGTTGGCTTCCATCAGCTGCACCAGCGACTTGAGGCATTCGCCGGTCATGACGCTGTCGGCATCGAGCACCACCATGTACTGGTAGCGCGCGCCCCAGCGGCGGCAGAAGTCGTCGATGTTGCCGCTCTTGCGCTTGACGCGGCGCCGCCGGCGGCGATAGAAAATGCGGCCGAAGCCGCCCACCATCTTGCACAGCTCCAGCCAGGCCTTCTGTTCCTGGATGCAGATGTCGGCCTTGTAGCTGTCCGATAGCACGAAGACGTCGAAATTCTTGAGCGAATCGGTGCGGGCGAGCGATTCGTAGGTGGCGCGCAGGCCGGCGAAGACGCGCGCGACGTCTTCGTTGCAGATGGGCATGACCAGGGCGCAGCGCGCGCCTTTCTCAGGCAGCGGCGCGTCGGACAGGCCGCGCGCCGAGATGCTGTAGCGGTCGCGGCCGATCATGAGCTGCAGAAAACCCATCATGGCCGTCCAGAAGCCGGACGAGACCCAGCCGAACAGCAGTGCGAAAAGAATGAGGATCAGGATTTCCAGCAGATTGCCGCCCTGGTAGGGCAGCACGCCCTTCATGTACCAGGTCGCCACGGCCGTCTGCGCGGTCACGCCGACCAGCAGCACCAGGCGGCGGCGGCTGCCGGCGCGGCGCCAGGGCGCGCCGTCGTCATCGTGCAAGGTGGCCCGGGTGATGGGCGGTGCAGGCGGCGCCCCGTTGCGCAGGCGCCGCCACATGCGCACCAGCGGGTTGGTCACCCAGGGCACGGGCACCAGGGACGAGCGCGCATGCGGCGGCATGGCCGCGATCTCGGCGCCGGAGGCATCGCTGTGCATGACGCCGGCGGCCAGCGGGCCGGCGCCTACGCCGAGCATGAGCCGCTGGCCTTCCGACGCCATGGAGGGTTCGGTGACCGTACCGTGCTGGCCTATGGTTTCATGCAGGACCGTCCAGGGGTCTTCACCCCGGGAGACGGCCTGTTCGATCTGGCGTTCCAGTATCTGGCGCTGCGCCTCGGGCAGAGGCAGGCGCGCGAGGTAGCCGTGGATCAGGCCGCTATCGGCCTCACTTGGCTTCAGGCTCATTGCTGCTAGGCGGCATTTGGTAGGACCAGGTTTCTGACAGAGTCGTCTGTCCGCTGGCGAGCGTGGCGCGCATTTCGACCGGCTTGGCCGGGTCCTTGACGGTCACGCGCAGGGTCAGCCGACGCCCGCCCGTAATGGGATTGGGGCGCACGGAATTCTCGACGATCTGGCCGTTTTCGTTGGACCAGACGTTGGCGGTGACCGTTGCGTCGGCCGGCAGGTTCTGAAGCGAGGGGCCCACGAAATCGACGATGAAGGTCGTGCTGCCGTCGCTGTGGCGGATCAGGTCGGGGCCTTTGACTTCGTCGCGCGAGCGGCGCGTCTGCATCACCCAGGCCAGCGGCGTGTCGTGGATGCGCTGGTTGTTCAGCGTCCAGGTCATGCGGTAGCGCACGTCCAGCGGCACGCCGGGTTTGGGCTGCGCATCCGGCACCCAGAAGGCCACGATATTGTCGTTGGTCTCGTCGGGCGTGGGGATCTCGACCAGCTGCACGCTGCCCTTGCCCCAGTCGCCGACGGGCTGGATCCACAGGCTGGGACGCTTTTCGTAGTGGTCGTCGAGGTCTTCGTAGTTGTGGAAGTTGCGCGCGCGCTGCAGCAGGCCGAAGCCGCGCGGATTTTCCATGGCGAAGGCGCTGACGGCCAGCCGCTTCGGATTGTTCAGCGGACGCCACAGCCATTCGTCGTTGCCCGTATGCATGGCCAGCCCGTCCGAATCGTGCATCTCGGGCCGGTAGTTGACCGTGGGCGACGGCTGGTTGGAGCCGTACAGGAACATGCTGGTCAGCGGCGCGATGCCAAGGCGGCCCACGTGCTCGCGCAGGTAGATGCGCGTCCTCACGTCCACCACGGTATCGATGCCGGGGTGGAAGGTGAAGCGATAGGCGCCGGTGGCGCGCGGCGAATCGAGCAGCGCGTAGACCACGATGTCCGAGGCGTTCTTGGCGGGCTTGACGATCCAGAACTTGCGGAATGCCGGGAATTCCTCGCCGGAAGGCAGCGCCGTGTCGATGGCCAGGCCGCGGGCCGACAGGCCGTAGGTCATGCCGCGGCCGATCACGCGGAAATAACTGGCGCCCAGGAACGAGGCCATCTCGTCATTGGGCTTGAGCACGCTGTTGACCGGGTACAGGATCTTGAAGCCGGCAAACCCCAGGCCCTTGAGCAGCTTGGGGTCTATCTTCAGGTCGCCGTAGTTGAAGTCGTCCGGATCGAACTTGATCGGATGCACGGCGCCATGCTCGTCGACTTCGTTGATCTCGACGGGCACATTGAAATGCATGCCCTCGGGGTAGAAGCCCAGGTGAAAGGGCGAACTGTCGTCGCGCCAGTGCGAGCGGTCCTCGCGGAACTGGACGTTCTGGTAATTGGCGTACTTCAGGTCCTGCAATTTTTCGGGCAGGTTGGGCGTGGGCTTCCTGTAGCGTTCCGAGGCCAGGCGATGGGCCATGTTTTCCACTTCGGAGAAAGCGAAGGGGGCGGCGGGCTTGGCGGCTTCCGGCTCTGCCTTGTGCGCGGCGGGCTTGGCCGCAGGCTTGTGCTCGACCTGGGCGTGCGGCTTGGCCGGCGCCGGTTTGGCCTCGTGGGCGGGCTTGGCTTGAGCAGGCTTGGCTTCGACCGGTTTGGTCTCGGCGGGTTTGGTTTCAGTCGGTTTCGTCTCGACCGGCTTGGGTCGGGGTTTGGGCGCTTCGGGCTTGACTGCCGGCTTGGCCGGTTCGGGCGGGACCTCGATGCGGATGACTTCAGCATTGGTGGTGTCCACGTGCGGTATGGGAGGCTGCGCGGCTTGCGATTGCGCGTAGGCCGTTCCGGTCAGCAGGGTGGCGACGACAAGACTGGCGATCGGAATACTGCCGCGGATGCGGCGGGCAATGGAAAAGGTCACGGCGTGGAGCCTTTTGCGAAAAACAAAAGAAGCAGGGTGGGATTTTTGCACAGGCGGCGGCTGCAGATGCTGCAGGACTCTGGATGGGGTTTTGCCAGGGCGCGCGCCGCGCTGCCCCGCGATGATACTCCGCTCCGGGATCAGCGCGAAGTCGCGCCCGGCGTGCGGCGCCAGACGCGCCAGAGCAGCAGGCACAGCAGGCCGCAGCCGAGCAGGGCCAGCGCGCCGGCATAAACGGGCAGCAGACGTCCGGCGCCCTGCAGGGTGGCCGTCAGACTGCCTTTCAGGGCTATGGGGGCGACGATGACGGCAAAGGCCAGCAGGATGCCGCCGATGGCAAGCAGGAACAAGGCCATCCAGCCCAGCTGCGGGACGCGAACGCGGGCCGGATCCGCCCCGGCACGGGCTGAGGCGGGCTTGGCCGCTTTTTTGGCCGTCGCGGCCGGTTTGTCGGCCTTGCCGGCGGCGCGCGATTTGGCTTTGGGCTCGGCCGGCCGCGGCGAGGCCAGATGGACCAGGCCCTGCCACAGCCCCGGCGCGGCGGCCAGGCTGCCGAAGCCGGCCAGGGCTCCCAGCAGGGCCTCGGGCGAGATCGGACGCGGGCCGGCAAGCCAGTCCGATGCGTGGCCTGTTCCCGGCCAGGCGCCCATGTGGCCGTAGAGCGCATGGCCCACGCCATACAGGGCGGCCAGGGCCGCGGCGATCACGGCCAGCACGGTCGCGGCGCCTGCCGCATCCTGGGCGCGTCGGCTGATGGGCATCAGCATGACCAGGGCGAGTATCTTCAGGCACAGCCAGGTTGCTGCGGCCAACAAGGCGGCGCTGGCCAGCGAGAGCGCGAAGCC
>DAIDKG010000067.1 GCA_027450125.1 Bordetella sp.
GGTGATGCCCGCGCACAGCAAAGGCGCCACGGCTGCCAGCTGTTCCTGCGGATGGCGGATGCGCAGGACGTAGCGCTCGTGCACGACGATGCGCTGGGAATAGCCGCCCAGCGTGTGGCCGGGCGCGTCCGGCGTCGGGCCGTTGTAGGTGCCCACCATCTGGTCGCAATAGTTTTCCAGTCCCAGCGCGCATTCTTCGCAATGCTTGCAGCTGTCGACGATGCAGCCGACGCCGACCAGGTCGCCCGCCTTGAAGCCGGCCACATGGGTTCCCACCGCCGATACGCGGCCCACGATCTCGTGTCCCGGCACGCAGGGATACAGGGTGCCGGCCCACTCGGAGCGGACCTGGTGCAGGTCCGAGTGGCATACGCCGCAGTAGGCGATCTCGATCTGCACGTCGTGCGCTCCCGGGGCGCGCCGGGTGATGTTCATGGCCTCGAGGGGTTTGTCGCTGGCTCGGGCACCGTAGGCTTTGATGGTCATGATGCAATCCTTGTCGCAAAATGGAGTCTGAAGCGTTTTCCTTGGATGTCGACGCTTGATCTCGACTCCTAGAGAGTACTGCCTTATGCCTGGCCTTGCGTCGCGGGCCTGTTTGCAATCCACCGCGCGGGCCAGGTCCCGGTCTCGACCAGCGCGCGCAACTGCTGCCGGATGAGTTCGACTGTCGCGTGGATCGCGGGCGTCGTCGGCCGCGCGAGCGCCGTGGCGCAGGCAACCTGCCTGGAGATTTGCGGGCGTCCTATCGGCGTGATGGCCAGCAGGCCCGCCGCAAGCTCTTCGGCGACGGATCCGGGCGAGAGGATGGTCGCGGCCATGCCGGTCTGAACCGCCTTCTTGATATTGGGCAGCGAATCGACTTCGGCGATGACGTTCAGTGTCACGTCCGCGCGGGCGCACGCGTCGTCGACGATGCGCCGCAGCCCGTGCTCTTTGGACGGCAGGAGCAGGGGCTGGTCCGCGAGCCTGCCCAGAGTCGCGAACCTGGTCTTCGGAGCCTGCCCGGGACTGCTCACCAGCGCGAGTCTTTCCTCCAGCAGCGGATGGCTGGCCAGCGCGGGGTCGTGGCCTGCCACGAAAAGCACCGATGCATCCAGGCGTCCGGATTTGAGCCATTCGCCTAGAAAGCCGCTGTGGCTCTCGATGATCTTGAGGCGGATGCCGGGATATTGCGCGCGCGCCGCCTGCAGGATGGGCAGGGTGGCCACCAGTGCCACGGTGGTCGGAAGCCCGATCGAGACCTGGCCCTGGATCTGTGTCCCGGTGCGATGGACCGCGTCGCGGGCGCGTTCCACGTCGGCCAGCACGATGCGCGCGTGTTCAAGCAAGGCCTTGCCGGCATCGGTCAAGGTCATTCCCCGGCTGGATCGCAGGAACAGCTTCGCGTCCAGTTCCGCCTCGAGCGCGGCCATGCTCTGGCTCAGCGCGGGTTGGGCGATATGGAGCGAGCGCGAGGCGGCCAATACGCCCCCGGCCTCGTGGATTCCGATCAGGTAGCGCAGCTGGCGCAGTTCCACTATTGATATTTCATATAAAAGATAGATGAACAATCTATTTTACAGATATGAGCCGCGTGGCCACAATACGGCCAGGGAGTGACTTGTATATGGCATCCATCCAATCTGCGCCGCTCGAACCGAGCGCGCCTTTGCGCGGTATCCGCGTCCTCGATCTGTCCCGGCTGGTGTCGGGAAACATGACGACCCACGTGCTCGCGGACCTGGGCGCGACGGTCATCAAGATCGAACCTCCCGCAAAGGGCGACGAGCTGCGGGCCTGGCAGCGCGAAGGCATGAGCACGTACTGGATGGCGTATTGCCGCAACAAGCAGAGCGTGGTGCTGGATCTGCGGTCCGACCAGGGCAGGCAGGCGCTTGGCGAACTGCTGCGCGGCGCGGATGTCCTGGTGGAGAATTTCCGGCCGGGCACCCTGGAAAAGATGGGGCTGGATAGGCAGGCCCTGCAGGACATCCGGCCCGGGCTGGTCGTGGTGCGCATCTCGGGATGGGGGCAGACCGGGCCTTACGCCGGCAAGGGCGGTTTCGGCTCGCTGATCGAGGCGATGAGCGGCTTCGCGGCCATGAACGGCTTTCCGGACAGTCCCCCGGTTCTGCCGCCTTTCGCCATGGCCGATTCGGTGGCGGGAATCTACGGCGCCACGCTTGCGCTCGCGGCGCTGCGGCACCGCGACGCCTGCCCCGGCGCGGACCTGCAGGAAATCGATCTGTCGCTGTTCGAGCCTTTGTTTTCGATCCTGGGACCTCAGGCGGCCGAATACCAGTTGTCCGGAAACGTCACGCCCCGTTCGGGCAGCCGTTCGCCGACGCACGCGCCGCGCAATGTCTACCGGACCAAGGACGATCGCTGGATAGCGCTTTCGGCCGGCATGCAAGGCACCTTGGCGCGGCTCTTCGAGGGCATCGGCTACCCCGAAGGCCTGAACGATCCCCGCTTCTCGACCCACGAGGCGCGCCTGCGCAACATCGATGCGCTCGATGCCCTCATACAGGGGCATCTGGCCAAGCTGACGCTGGACGAGGCATTGGCCTTTTTCGCCGAGCGCGACATCACCGCCGGCCCGGTGTGCGATATCGCCGATCTGCTCGGCCATCCCTATGTCCGCGAGCGCGGCATGCTGGTCGAGCAGACGGCGCCCGACGGCCGCAAGGTTCTCGTCCACGCGCCGCCCTACCGCATCAATGGTGCGAGGCCCCGCATCGAACGGCAGGCGCCTGCACTGGGGCAGGACTCCGAACATTGGCT
>DAIDKG010000068.1 GCA_027450125.1 Bordetella sp.
CTGGTATCGGCCGCGCGAAACGACATGGCATCGCGCAAAGCGTGAACTCGCTGTTCAAGTTCGTGGCCGGACGCGGCTCGGCGCACTGGCATTTCCTGGCCGACCAGTTTCGCTCGAACCCTGCCATCGTCGACTACCTCAACGCCGAATTCTACGAAGGGCGCCTGGTGGCAGCTCAGGACGGCCGCAAGGCGCGATGGCCCGACGGCTACAAGCCCGGCCTTGGCTGGCACGACGTGCAAGGCCGCCCGACTCGCGAGGACGGTGGCAATGTCAACCACGCCGAGGCGGACGAGGTCGTCAGACTGCTGATCGGAATGATCCGGGAGCGGGGCTTCATCGGGAGCATTGGTGTGCTGTCACCGTTCAATGCCCAGGTGGCCCTGCTAATACGTCGGATTCATGCGGCACTCAGCGAGGCCGAGCGGCACGATATTCGCGTTGCAACCATCGACCGGTTTCAGGGCGGTGAAGCCGATGTGGTTCTATTTTCCATTGTCGTCGGCCCCGGCGTCCATTCCAGTGCCTTGACCTTTTATGAGCGCGAGCGGCGCCGTCTGAACGTCGCCATCAGCCGTGCACGCGCCCTATGTCTTGTGGTGGGCGATCGCGAGTTCGCGCGCAGGTGCCGCGTCCGCACGCTCGCCTATTTGGCCGACTCTGCTGGGCGAGCACCGCGCCCACGCGCGCCGTTCGACAGCGAATGGGAGAGGCGCCTTGATGCGGCACTGCGCCGCCGCGGATTGAACCCGCTGCCGCAATACCCAGTCGGAAGCCGGTATCTGGACTTCGCGCTCGATCCAGAGGCGCGCAAGCTCGACGTCGAGGTCGATGGACGCACCTGGCACGCCGATCCGGACGGCAACCGCAAGCTGGCGGATCGGCTGCGTGACCGGGAACTGATCGGGCGCGGCTGGAAAGTCCGTCGGTTCTGGGTCCATGAACTCGCTGAAGATATGGAGAAATGCGTTGACCTCGTCGAACGAGACCTCGGACGTGCGTGAGGCGACGGGGCCGATGCGGAGATCCGCCGCGATGGTGGCCACCGTGCTCGCGTTGCTTTTGTTCGCGATGTACGCAGTCACCATCTTCCTGGTCTTGAACCAGCAACATTCGTTGGATGCCGCGCGCAGCGACATCGCCCGTGACAGAGCGGCAGTGGATGCGCAAATCGGGCAACTCGATGCAATGAAATCTCGTAATCTCGATCTCCGAGGTGAGGAACAGACCTTGATAGGGCGCATCGACGCGCTGAAGGCGCAGGTGCGCGATCTGGAACAGGTCAAGCAGCAGCGCGATCAGATTCTGGCCGATCGGGACCAGGCCAACGACGCCAGGAACAAGGCAGATGCGACTAGGGCGGAGGCCGAGGCGGCCGCAAAGCAAGCCGCTGTCGATCTCGAACGACTTCGTGCGAGCGGCCAGACGACACAGGGCGACATCGACAAGGCGACGCGGCAGCTTGCGGTCATTCAGGAGGAAAATCATCGCCTGCAGACGGATCGTACGGCCGCTGACGCGGCTGCGCGCGCGGCCGTATCGGCGCGCCAGGACGCAGAGGCGCAGGCAGGCACCGCGCGCCAGGCGCTCGACAAGACGCGCCAGGACGCGGAGGCCGCACAGCGTGATCTCGAAGCAGTTCGGGCAGCGCTGGCAACCGCCCGCGCGGATGACGCCACATCCGAAGCACGCAAGGCGGAAGCCGAAAAATCGGTCCAGGCGGCGCAGGATCGTGCGCGGCAGGCCCAGACAGCAGCCGACGACGCAGACGCGCGGCAGCGCAAGGCGTTGGACGACACCAAGCGGTGGCGAGACGAGTCAGCGACCCTCCAGGCAGCCATCGACGCGGGTTCGACCAAGGAGGCCGACCTGCGCAAGCGCATCGGCACACTACAGAGTTCGCTTGACGACCTGGAAAAGGCTAGGCTGGCCGCACAACAAAACCTTGCCTCGACGCTTGGCCAGTTGGATGCGGCGCGGGCCGAGCGAAGCAAGGTGCAAGATATATCCGCCGAGCGTCAGGCGGCGGCGAAGGCGTTGACCGACACCCAGGCGCAGTTGTCGCAAGCCAGGGCGGACCTCGCCGGGCAACAGCGGGTCTTGGCGGATGCCCAGGCAGCGTTGGTCCGGGTACAGCAGGCGGCCGAGGCGGCACGCGCCGGACGTTTGGAACAGGAACGACAACGCGAGGAGTTGGCCGACCAAGTGACCCGCCTTCAAGCCCGGCGCGACGCCTTGACGGCCGGACTGTCGGACGACGAAGCAAAGACAGAGATGCGAACCAAGATGCACAGTATTTTGGCCGACCGTGACGCGGCGGCCAAGGCGTTGGCGGACACCCAGGTCCAACTGTCCCAAGCCAGGTCCGACCTTGCCGGCCAACAGAGGGCCGTGACTGACGCGCAGACGGCATTGGCCCGCACGCAACAGGCGGCCGAGGCAGCACGGGCGGAGCGCACGGATCAGGAGCGTCAACGCGGGGAGCTTGCCGACCAAGTGGCCAGGCTTCAAGCCCAACGTGACGCCTTGGCAAAGGAGCACGCGGCCCTAGTGGCCGAACTGTCAGAGGACGAAGCCAAGCGAATGGAAACCAAGCGCAAGGCCGATCAGGGCAGCCCGGCACCTAGCCCGATTACAACATCGCCCATCACGCCGCCGGTCGATGCTGGGTCGGCCGCAACCACCACACCCGCCACGGTGCAACAACAATGAGCGACATCACCGCGACCCTCGCCTCTCAGCCTTGGTGGATGGTGCTGATCATGGTCCTAATGTCCATGCTCGTGCTCGTCATGGGCGCCGTTACCTGGACCTACGACTTGCGCAGCGCCCGGCTGCCACAGGCAACTCGTTGGGACGACCTGAGCCACAAACTGGTATCGCTCGGCGGGCAGATTGCCGACAAACAGGTGGAGCTCCAGGAAATCCTTCGCCGCATTCAGGATCGCGACCGCATTGCCGCCGAGGTGGCCGCGCTGACGGAGAAGCTGGAAACACTGCGTCTGGAAATTTCCGCCCTTGGCGACGCGGAAATTCAGATCGAGGAGATGAAGAGAAAAGCCGCCGATGTCGCCGGAGACTATGCGTTGGCCGTTGGCAACCTCGAACGGGCCCAAGCTGAACTCACGACGACTCAGCAGCAAAAAGCCAAGCTCGAACAGGAAATCGAGGCGTTGCGACACAAGCTGGACCTCATCCCCGAACTTCATCAAGAACTGGAACGGGAGATCGGCCGGCTAAAAATTGAGAAATCCACCTTGGCCGACGAGCTTGCCACCCTGCGCGGCGCGCGCGGCCAATTGCTTGCCGCGCGCGAGGAGGTGGCGGCATTGGCAACGCGCAAAGGAGCGATCGAGCAAGAGATCGACGCGCTGCGCGCCAGGCTGGACGCGATGCCCGGCACCCACGATACGCTGCAAAAGGACATTGAAGCGCTCGGAACCGAGCTTGCCGCGCTTCGGAACGAGCGTAGCCGCCTGTTGGATGCCCGCGACGACGCGGCGGCGCTGTCGGCGCACAATGCCCGGCTGAAGCAAGAGTGCGATGCGCTGGAGGCACGCATCGCCGATATCCGCGGCAATGCTGCTTTCGCCGAATACGAGAGGAGGCGCGACGAAAACGAACAAGAGCTTGGCCGAATGCGGGCCGACCTCGCCCATGCCATGCAGCTGGTCTCCCAAGTCGGCGAACTGGCGGCACGCAAGGCGGCGCTGGAAGAAGACATCGGCAGAATACGGGGCGAGTTCGGCGGCGGCGTGTCCCCCGACGACGACCTGGACGACCTGCGCCAACATCCTCTCTGCCTGCCGAACGTGGCAAGCGTGTCTCGCCCGCCGCAGCAGGAACACGAAGCACTGTATGAGGTTGGGCAGTACCTGAAAGAGCTCGACCTGCAATACAGCCCTCGCGTGATTCGGGCTTTCCACACCGCGCTCAAAATCAACGAAACCTCGCAGATGACCGTACTCGCGGGCGTGTCGGGCACTGGCAAGAGTTTGCTGCCCCGGCGCTACGCCGAAGCAATGGGGCTGCATTTTCTCCAGATTGCCGTCGAGCCACGCTGGGACAGTCCGCAGGATCTGTTAGGGTTCTATAATTATGTCGAAAAGCGCTATCGGGGCACCGAGTTAGCCCGCGCGCTCGTGCACATGGACCCGTACAACACCTCGGGTCTGGCCGCGGCGCCGCTCAAAGACCACATGCTCCTGGTGTTGCTAGATGAAATGAACCTGGCGCGCGTCGAATACTACTTCTCGGAGTTCCTCAGCCGCCTGGAAGTGCGTCCGCGTGCATCGGATGTGGACGACGAACCCAAGCGTCGCGGTGCCAGCCTGCCAATCGACATTCGCGGTCGCAAACAAGGACCAGTGCAACTCTTTCCGTCCCACAACGTGCTGTTTGCCGGCACGATGAACGATGACGAGAGCACGCAGGCACTCTCCGACAAGGTGCTGGACCGTGGCAATGTCATGCAGTTTGCCGCGCCAGCGGATTTCGCCCGGCCCGCGGAGACGCAAACCCCGTCGCGCCACCCCGAGTACCGGAGCCACGCGCAATGGCGCATGTGGATCAAGCCCACGGATTCCTTGGTGGGCGGCGAACGCAACAAAGCGGAACGCGGTATCAAGGCACTCGCCGAGATCATGGAGGCCTGCGGCCGCCCATTCGGCCACCGGCTGAACGAAGCGATCCTGGCATATGTCGCGAACTACCCTCCCCAGGCGGGCAACTTGATCAACGACGCGCTGGCCGACCAAATCGAGTTCCGCATCCTACCAAAATTGCGCGGCCTGCCCATCGAGGGGCATGAGCGTGAGTTCGAGCGACTGGGCACCCTCATCCGCGATGAGCTGGACGACGCGGCCTTCGCCGACCGGCTTCGTGGTTTGACCGACCGCCAAGGCATTACCTCTGGTCAGTTCAACTGGCGCGGCCTCGACCGGGGGAAAGTGTGAGCCGGTGAGTCTGGAAATCTGGCACCGTCCCTGGGCATCACTCGACACGTCGAGTACCCGCTACATTGTCGCCGACGGCAAAATGGCCCAGTTGGTGAAGGTCGAGCCAGGCAGCGCCTGGCTTTACACCAACGCCGCAGGCGGCCCGATCATCGAAGGGCGCCTGGACGAAACGTGTCGCGAGTTCGATCTCCCAGGTTCCTATCACGTGTTCGCCCTACCGATCCCGCGCCGCCGGACTTCCGCGACTGCAGTGGCCGCCGGCGATCGACACGTACGACTTGATTTCACCGCGCTGCCCGAGTGCCCGCCCGAGGATCTGGAAGCGACGGACGGCGTGCAGGCCAACGCCAAGGCGCTGCTTGACCGGGTCAAGTCGGTCTGGGCGCGGCTGCGCGATGTCGAGGCCGCTCTGGCCATCCCGGGGGAGATCTGGCGGCGGCTGACAGAACTTTGGCTGAGCGACGAAGCCAACAACAATCCTGAGATGGACATTATCGTTCAACACGCGCGGGATCTGATACCGACGCTCGACCTACTTGACCGCGCGCCACGCCGTATCTTGCGCCGCACGCTGCGAATGGTTCCGCTATCGCGGGTCCAGGAGATGGATCGCAAGGCGATGACATGGCTGATCCGGCAGCCGGGCGAGACGTTCGCCGAACGCGGCGGCGATCGGCAACGCATCCAGGCGGTGGCGCGCGAGGAGAACTTCAACACGCTCGAAAACCGCGTGCTGCTCAGCTACGCCCGCATCGCGCACCAGGTGGCGCGCGAATACCGTGACCGGCACAAGGGTGCCGCGGCGTCGGCCCGGCTGCGGCGTGTGCGCCGCTTCGGGCTGCGGTGCGGAACGCTCGATACCGACCTGCGTGCGCGTGGCGTGTCGCACGCGGGTGCCGATGTCACGCCCAACTTCGTCCTTCAGAACAATGCGAACTACCGCAAAGTCTGGCTCGCTTGGCACCAATTGCTGAATCGCCGGCGAGTCTTGGACGAGCTATGGAGGTGGCAAGCCCGGTCGTGGGAGGAGTTCTGCGCGCTTACAGTCGTGGTGGCGCTGCAAGCACTACCGGATACGAGGTTGATCGCGGTCTCGCCAATTATTTACCGGGACGAGCAGCGACAAGGTTGTTGGATAGATCACTGCAATCCGCTGGCGGTCTTCTTCATGCCGGACCTGAATGTGACGGTGGAGATCAGCTACCGGATGGGCACCGGCGACACGCTGGCGCGCTTTGGTGCCCCGATCTGGCTACGTGCGGGCCGGATCGATAGCACGGGATTCCTCTCGCGCTGGGCAATCTGGCCAATCTGGCACGCCGTCGGCGGACTGGAGCCAGGAGAGGCCGATGAATTGGCCGCGCTGGTGCCGCTCGGAAGAGGCCAGCCAGTGCGGGGCGCCATCAGCATCCGTCCGACGCCGGCCGGCGGCAATGCCATGCAGGACTGCCAGGACTGCGCAGCCTGTTTTACCATCGGCGCATCGGGCACGGCCCTGCGGGACGGCATTCTCCAGCTTGGGCGGTTTCTGCGGGAGCACATACTGATGGACGCGGGCTGATGCGCCGGTTCATCGGATTGGACCTGAACGGCTGGCACGATTTCGCGTGTCGCGACTGGTACGTGGACGACCCGGATCAAACAGCCGCCGCGCTGGACATTGTTGACGGCGGGTTCGGCTCCGTCGTGGTGACACACGAGGGCAGGGCCATCGGCGGGCCGCAAGCCATCCTCTCTCCGATCGGGCGCGGCAACGGATGGGGTAGGATTGGCGCCGCGGAGAAGCGCCGCGCCCTGGCCGACTTGTGGCGAGACTTCCTGCAAGCCGACGTCGACAGCCACATGGCCGACCACATGCGCGCGGCGGTCGATGCGCTCGCGGTGCGGGCGGAGCACGTCATGCTCTGCATGCCCGATCATGCTGGCATGGCCGAGGCCCGTCAGCAGCAATTGCTGGGCATGTTGGGCGGCGCCCGCCGCCCGCGGGTGACGCTGCTCTGGCGCCCGGTGGCGGTGCTGCTCGACCGGCTTGAGAACGGCACACTTCCGGGTGTAACCGACGGCACGCGGGTCGCGTGCGTGGTCCATGGCCGCGATGGCTTGGAAGTGCAGCATCTGGTGATGCGGCGGCTACCCGACCACCCCGATCATCTGGCCCCCGAGCGCGGCCGACCGGGAGAAGTCTGTTGCCCGGACATCGGCCTCGCCCC
>DAIDKG010000069.1 GCA_027450125.1 Bordetella sp.
CTGGGCGTCGTGCCCGGCGCCGCTGGGCATGCGCACCGCGCTGTAGCCGCGGGCCGCGGCGGCGGTGGCGACCCGCTCGACCACCGTCGCGTCGAAATGCACGGGGTCGAAGCGGGCCAGCGAACGGTGCGAACAGCGAACGCCCCGCTCCGCCGCCACCACGTCGGCGAAGCGCAGCATTTCGGCCTCGGCGCGAGCGAGCGCGTCGGCGTCGGTGTTGCGCAGGTCCACGGTGAGCACGGCGCGATTGGGAATGACGTTGACCAGGTTGGGCGTGAGGCGGATGGAGCCGACGGTGGCGAGCTGGCTGCCGCCGAAACGCGTGGCCAGTTCGTGGGCGAACACGGCCAGCCGCGCGGCAACGAGGCCCGCGTCGCTGCGCAACGCCATCGGCGTGGTGCCTGCATGGTTGGAGGTACCGCTGAAGGTGAACTCGGTCCACGAAATGCCCTGCACACCTTCCACGACGCCGATCTGCAGGCCTTCGCGGTCGAGCACGGGGCCCTGCTCGATGTGCAGTTCCACGTAGCTGTCCACCTCCGGGTGGCCGACCGGCGCAGCGCCGCCGTAGCCGATGCGCGCGAGCTCGGCCTCCACGGTGAGGCTGTCGGCATCGGCGGTGGCGAGCGCGGTGTCCAGCGGCATGCCGCCGACATAGACCAGGCTGCCCATCATGTCGGGCTGGAAGCGCGCGCCTTCCTCGTTGGTGAAGAAGGCGACGGCGATGGGCCGGCGGGTACGCACGCCCGCGGCCTGCAAGGTGGCGACCACTTCCAGGCCGGCGAGCACGCCGTAGTTTCCGTCGTACAGGCCACCGGTGCGCACCGTGTCGATGTGCGAGCCGGTCATCACCGGCGGGCGATCTTCCAGCCCGGGATAGACGGCGATGCAGTTGCCGATGGCGTCGATGGTGACCGTCATGCCCAGCGCGCGCATGCTGGCGACCGTCCAGTCGCGCCCGGCGCGGTCGGCGTCGGTGAGGGCGAGGCGGTTCACGCCGCCGCCGTCGAGTGCGCCGAAGTGGCCCAGGGTCTGCAGGGCTTCGAGCAGGCGCTGGCCGTCGACGGTCAGCGATCGAGCGGCGGCGCTCATCGCGTCGCCTCCGCGGCGGGCGCGTCGCCGACGATCTGCCGGTACAGCTCGGGGTCGGTGTCGGACTCGCTGCCGAAGAACAGCAGCCGGCTGTCGGCGTCGATGTGCAGTGCGTCGCGAACGTCCATGCTCTTGGCGAGACCGATGGCGGCGGCGAGCCCCGCCACCGCCGATTCGCCGCCGACGATGGCCGGATCGTCGCCGAGCGGCGCCGCCAGCAGGCGCATGGTGTCCTTCGCCGCGGCATCGTCCACGGTGCAGAAGGCGTCGGCGCCCTGGGCGAGGATGTCCCACGCCAGCAGCGAAACTTCGCCGCAGGCGAGGCCCGCCATGATGGTGTCGAGATCGCCGGTCACCGCAACCGGTTCGCCCTTTTTCGCGCTTTCCAGCAGGCAGGCCGCCTGCGTCGGCTCCACCACCACGAAGGTCGGCCGGCGGTGCGGGTCGCGCTCCCAGAAGTAGGCGCAAACCGCCGCGGCGAAGCCGCCCACGCCGGCCTGCACGAACACGTGCGTGGGCCAGTCGGGCAGGGCTTCCACCGCTTCGTCCACCATCAACTGGTAGCCCTGCATGACGTCGCGCGGCACGTCCATATAGCCGGGATAGGAGGTGTCGGACACGACGAAGCGGCCGTTGGCCTCGGCGTCGTGCGCGGCCTGGCGGACCGCGTCGTCGTAGTTGCCCGCCGTGCGCACGACGGTGGCGCCGAAGGCCTCGATGGCGCGCACCCGGCCCGCGCTCACCGTGGCGTGCACGTAGATCACGCAACGGCAGCCGAACAGTTGCGCGCCCCAGGCCACGGAGCGGCCGTGGTTGCCGTCGGTGGCGCAGGTGACGGTGATCGACGCGCAGGCGCGGCGCACCTCCGGCTCGCCGAGGTCGGTCATGCACAGCTCGCGGCCCAGGGTGCGACCGACCTCGCGGCACAGCAGCCGGCCGACGGCGTAGGCGCCGCCCAGGGCCTTGAAGCTGCCCAGGCCGAAGCGCCCGCCTTCGTCCTTGTAAAGCACGGCACCCACGTCCAGCGCGGCGGCCAGCGCGGGCAGGCTGCGCAGCGGCGTGGGCGCGTAGCCGGGCCAGGCGGTGATGTCGGCCTTGGCTCGGGCCAGCGCCTCGGCACCGAGGATGGCGGTGCGCTCCGGGCCGTAGGGCGCGTCCGCGCTCCAGGCAGGATTCAGGAACAGTTCGACGTCGATGTCGGGCAGGGCTTGCATGATCGTCCTGGCAATGAGGGAAGGGTGCGAAAAGGCGGTGAAATCAGGACGCGTCGGCGAAGTCGCCCAGGGCGCGGTGCAGTTCCTCGATGCGCTGCATGCGCGCCCGGGCGGGCTTGCGCACGCGTGCCGTGGTGGCCGTGGCGAGGAAGTTGACGAGGCTGATCGCGCCGACGTAGGAGTCGAACATCTGCTCGTCCTGATGCGGGCAGTGCAGCACCAGCGCGGCCTGCGCGGTGAGGTCCGACAGCGGCGTGTCGGTGAGCACGACCACCCGCATGCCGGCCGCGCGCGCGGCCGTGACGAGCGGCAGCAGGCGGCTGGTGCGGCGCCGGAAGTCCGCGACCAGCAGCACGTCCTGCGCGCCGCAGTCTGCCAGCTGCTCGGCCTGGTGGCCCGCCGCGTCGTCGAGCAGCTGCACGCCGGGGCGGATCTGCGAAAGGATGGCCGCGGCGTAGAACGCGGTGGCGTGGCTGTTGCGGTAGCCGACGATGAACACGCTTCGCGCCCGGGCCAGCAGCTCGGCGGTGGCGTCGAGCGTGACGTCGTCCACCGCTTCGCGCAGCGCGGCGAGGTTGGCGGTGTCGGCCTCGATGTGCTGCGCGAACTGCGGCGTGCCGGTCTTGCGCGCGGTCTGGCGCATGCGCTGCAGGGGCGACTGCTGCGCCGCGCCGCGGCGCAGTTCGGCGCGGAAGGCCTGGAAGTCCGCAAAGCCCAGGCGCCGGAAGAAGCGGGCGGCGCTGGCCTTGGAGACGCCGGCCAGATCGGCAAGCTCGGTGGCCGAGTAGCCGACGAGGCCGGCCTGCTGGCGCAGCAGCAGGTCGGCCAGCTTGCGGTCGGCGGCGGACAGTTCGGCGTAGTGCTGCCGGATCTTCTGGGTGATTGAATCGGTGGTCATTGCTGCATGGGTGCATCGCGGCGGTGCATGCTCACCAACAAGAGGCCGGCGGCGCACCAAACTGGAACGGCAATTTCAGAAACCATAGGTCGTGAAACGGTGGTTTCCACTTTAGCAAGAGCGGTGCCATGCCGTGCATGTCCATGCAAATGACGCGAATCCACCGCGTTCGGGGCCTTTGACGGCTCGTTGGCATGCAATTTGCTGAAAGCGGCGTGTCCCTTCTTTTTCAGGAGCATCGCCATCATGAAACTCAAGTTGTTTTCAGCCGCACTGGGTCTGGCCGCCGCGATGGCGATGACCTTTTCCGCGCCGGTCCACGCAGAAGACACGCTGGCCGCCGTCACCGCGAAGAAGTCCATCTCCATCGGCATTCCGACCGACTTTCCGCCGTTCGGCTTCGTCGGCCCCGACTTCAAGCCTGAAGGCCTCGACGTGCAGGTGGCCAAGCTGATCGCCGAGAAGCTGGGCGTGAAGGCCAACCTGGTTCCGGTGTCCACGCCGAACCGCATTCCCTATCTGCAGACCGGAAAGATCGACCTGATCGTCTCGGCGCTGGGCAAGACGCCCGAGCGCGCCAAGGTGATCGACTTCACCATTCCGTATTCGCCCTTCTATCTCGGCGTGTTCGGTCCGAAGGACCTGAAGATCAAGACCTTCGCCGACCTCGCGGGCAAGACCGTGTCGGTGACGCGCGGCACCATCCAGGCCGACATCCTGCAGAAGAAGGCGCCGCCGACCCTGCAGATCCAGCGCTTCCAGGACGATGCCTCCACCATCTCGGCCTTCGTGACCGGGCAGACGCAGCTTCTCGCCACGGGCGTGTCGGCCGCCGACGCAGCGATCAAGAAGAACCCGCAGCGGCACGCCGAGCTCAAGCTGGTGCTGAAGGATTCGCCCAATTACGTCGGCGTGCGCAAGGGCGACACCGCGCTGCTGGACAAGGTGAACGACATCCTGCGCGAGGCGCGCAAGGACGGCACGCTCAACGGCTATTCCGAGCATTGGCTGGGCCGCGGCCTGGGCAACCTGCCGGACTGAGCGCGCGTTGCATGAAAACCTCCGCATCGGCCACCACGCACCCCATGCGCGGGCGCCGGTGCGGCGCACTCACTGAGGCGGACTGGGTATGACGCTCGACTTCGGCCCCGTGCTGGCGCAGTGGCCCATGTGGCTGCGCGGAATCTGGCTGACCTGCGTGCTCACGGTCGCGATGACCGCCCTGGGCTCGCTGCTCGGCATTGGCTGCGCGTGGGCGCGGGCGCAAGGGCCGGGCTGGCTCGGGCGCATCGTTGGCGTGTATGTGGAGCTGTTCCGCAACACGCCCTTCATCATCCAGCTGTTCTTCATCTTCTTCGGGCTGCCGTCGCTCGGCGTCCGGCTCGATCCGGTGACGGCGAGCGTCGTCGCGCTGG
>DAIDKG010000070.1 GCA_027450125.1 Bordetella sp.
GGCCCACAGCAGATATCCTGCCGAGGAATGCTGCACGCCCTTGGGCTTGCCGGTGGAACCCGATGTATACAGGATGAAGAGCGGATGCTCGGCGTTGACCGGAACGGGCGCGCAGGTGTCGGACTGGCCGGCCTCGACATCATGCATCCACACGTCGCGGCCCTCGGTCCAGTCCACCTTTCCTCCGGTGCGGTGGTAGACGATGACTTTGCGCACGGCCTCGCAGCCGCCCATGGCCAGCGATTCGTCGACCGCCGGCTTGAGCGGGATCTGCTTGCCGCCGCGCATCTGCTCGTCGGCGGTGAGGACCAGCGAGGCGCCCACGTCGACGATGCGCTCCTGCAGGCTCTTGGCCGAGAAGCCGCCGAAAACCACCGAGTGCGTCACGCCCAGGCGCACGCAGGCCTGCATGGCGACCACTGCCTCGATGGACATGGGCATGTAGATGATGGCGCGGTCGCCAGCATTGTAGCCCAGGCTCTTCAGGCCGTTGGCGAAGCGGCTCACCCGTGCCAGCAGCTGGCTGTAGGTAATCCTGTCGACCTTGCCGTCGTCGGCCTCGAAGATGATGGCGACCTTGTCGCCGTTGCCCTTGGCAACCTGGACATCCAGGCAGTTGGCGGAGACGTTGAGTTCGCCGTCGCCGAACCAGCGGTAGAACGGAGCCTTGGACTCGTCCAGCACCTGGGTGAAGGGCTTGGTCCATTGCAGGTTTTCTCGCGCCAGCTCGGCCCAGAAGGCGTCGGGGTCGCGCTCGGCCCGGGCGGCCAGGGCACGATAGGCGTCCATGCCCGAAATGGTCGCGCCCTGCACCGCGCTCGCGGGCGGCGGGAACACACGCGTCTCGACCAGGACCGATTCGATGGAATTGGACATGCTATGTCTCCGTGTTGGGTTTTTATCAATACCGGTATTTTGCGTTATACAACTTTGCCACCCTATCGCTACGCTCTTACTCGCACCTGACTGATCGGGATCAAGAAATTGCCGTTTCACCGCGGCGCGGCATCTGCACGCGCGCCAGCAGCGCCAGGCCGCCCACGAAGAACAGGCCGGTGACCAGGATGGCCAGGCGATGATTGCCGTGGGTGACCCAGGTGACCAGGCCGTAGGTCAGCGGTCCCACCACCGCGGCCAGTTGCACCGCGAAGGTCCACAGCGCGAAGAACTCCGCCAGGCGGCCGGCCGGCGCGAACACGCCCGCCATGGCCCGCCCCGCGCTCTGGCTGGTCCCCATGCACAGGCCGGCGAGAAAGGCCGCTGCCCAGAACACCGGCACCGTGACCGCGGCATAGGCCGTCAGCACCATGACGATCCAGCCGCACAGCGTGATCGCCAGCGCGCGCTTGTGGCCGATGCGGTCCTGCGCGTAGCCGAAGGCGAAAGCGCCCGCCGCGGCGGCGATGTTCACGGTGAACACCATGAGCATGGTCTGCGCCATGCCGAATCCCATGACCTGCTGGGCGTAGACCGCAGCCAGCGTGATGACCACCGAGATGCCGGCCTGGTAGCAGGCGCAGCACATCAGGAGACGGCGGTATTGCGGATGATTGGCGCCGGTTTCGCGCCAGAGCCGGGCCAGGCGCGCCAGCATGTCGCGCATGTCCTGCCACAGGCTCTGCAGGGGCAGGTCGCGCGGGCGCGACCGCTCGCGCAGCATCAGGAAGGACGGCAGCGCCGCCAGCACGAACACCGCGGCCGTGACCATGACGACCCACGGCACATAGCGTTGCGCCTGCAGGCCGTGGGCCTGACTGGCAAGCACCACCGCCAGGGACAGGCCCAGGCTGAGCATGCCGCCGCAATAGCCGAAGCTCCAGCCCCAGCCCGACACGCGCCCCAGCGCGTGGGGCCGTGCCAGCTCTGGCAGAAAGGCCGCCACCACGGACTCGCCGATGCAGTAGCAGTAGTTGGAACAGGCCACTCCCACCAGCGAGAGCCAGACGTCGCCGGGTCCGGCCCAGACCAGCAGCAGCATGAAGCCCACATGGCCTACCGTGCTGCTGTAGAGCAGCCGGCGCTTGCCCGCGCGCGCATCGGCACGCGCCCCCAGCGTGGGCATGGTGAGCATGAGGCAAAGGTAGGACAGGGACAGCCCCGAGGTCCAGGCCAGCGTGGCCCAGGCGGCACCACCGCCCACCACGCCGACGAAATAGGCGGAAAACACCGTAGTGATGATGACGGTGGAATAGCCCGAATTGGCGAAGTCGTACATCGCCCAGGCCCAGACCTCGCGCCGCGTCACGCCGGGATTGAGCGCCCCGCCGGCCGCAGCCTCGGCGGGCAGGACGGAGCTCACAGGCCGCGTGCAGCGATGCCGGCGCGGGCGATCTCCGCGTCCTCGTTGGACTTCACGCCGGACACGCCCACGGCGCCGATCACCTGGCCGTCGGCCACCACGGGCACGCCGCCTTCGAGCATGCCTTCGAGCGGGGCCGACAGGAAGGAATAGCGCCCCTGGTTGATGATGTCTTCATATCCCTTGGACTCGCGCCGGCCCATCGCCGCGGTCCGCGCCTTGGCCGGCGCGATGTGCGAGGAAACGGGCGGCGCGCCGTCGCCGCGCAGCAGGCCCAGCAGGTGGCCGCCGTCGTCGGCCACCGCGATGGTCACGGCCCAGTTGTTCTGGAGAGCGTGGGCCTCGGCGGCGGCCAGGATCTTTTTCACGTCTTGCGCGCCCAATACGGCTTTGGTCTTCATTGCAGGGATTCCTTGATCTGTTCGAGTGCTGAGGGATCTTCGATGGTGGTGAGATCGCCCGGGTCGCGCTTTTCGCAAACCGCCACGATGGCCCGCCGCAGCACCTTGCCCGATCGCGTCTTGGGCAGGGCGCCGACAAAACGGATCCGCGCAGGGCGCGCGACGGCGCCCAGCTGCTGTTCCACCACGCGCATGATATCGCCTTCCAGCGCGCGGGCCGCGTCGGCATCCTGGGCCTGCGCGGCCTGCTTGAGCACCACGAAGGCCGTGGCCACCTGGCCCTTGAGTTCATCGGCCACGCCCACCACCGCGCATTCGGCCACGCCGGCATGCGTGCTGATGGACTCCTCGATTTCGCGCGTGCCCAGACGATGCCCAGCCACGTTGATCACATCGTCGGTGCGGCCCAGGATGAACCAGTAGCCGTCCTCGTCGACGCGGCCCCAGTCGAAGGTCGAGTAATACTGCCTGCCCGGTATGGATGTGAAATAGGTCTGCACAAAGCGCCGGTCGTCGCCCCAGATGGTGGACATGGCGCCCGGCGGCAG
>DAIDKG010000071.1 GCA_027450125.1 Bordetella sp.
AGCGGCCCGGCCGCAGGCTATGGCATCGTCGGCAAGACCATGTCTGCATGGTTTGACCTGGTCAACGCCGAGGGCGGCGTGAATGGGCGCCAGCTCAAGCTGGTGCTGGCCGACGATGGCTACAGCCCGCCGAAAACCCTGGAGCAATCGCGCCGCCTGGTGGAGCGCGATCAGGTGGCTTTTCTCGCGGCGCAGATAGGCTCGTCCACTGGGCTGGCGTCGCGCAGCTATCTCAACAACGCCAAAGTACCGCAACTCTTCGTTTCGTCCGGCTCCGCCACGTGGCTGGATGATGCGGCTAAGTTCCCCTGGAGCATGGGCTGGCTGCCCCTGTACACCGACGAAGGGCGCATCCTGGCCAGGCACATCCTGCAGACGCGGCCCAACGCGAAGATCGCCATGTTCTACCAGAACGACGACGCCGGCAAGGATGTGCTGCGTGGCGTGAAGGAGGTTCTGGCTGCCGCCGGGAAGAAGCTCATCAGCGAAGAGTCGCATGAGGTGTCGGATCCGACGGTGGACTCGCAGATCGTCTCCATGCATGCCTCGGGCGCGGACGTGCTGGTGGCGTGGGGTTCGCCCAAAGCCACCCTCCAGTCGCTGCGCAAGACCCACGACATCGGCTGGCGCCCGGCCATCTACATCAACCCGAGCGCATCTTCGGTGCCCGCGGTGCTGACTCCGGTGGGGCTGGACAAGGTCAAGGGCATCATGAGCGCCGCGTTCCTCAAGGATCCGAGCGATCCGACCTGGAAGAACGACCCTGGTGTCCTGGCCTGGCATGCCTTCATGGACAAATACAACAAAGGCGCGGCCAAGGAATACCTCACCGTGCTCGGTGCCTGCCTTGGGCAAGTGACAGTGCAGTTGCTCAAGCAGTGCGGCAACGACCTCTCGCGCGAGAACATCATGCGGCAGTCGCGCCGCCTGGACATGGATTTGCCCATGATGCTGCCGGGCCTGCGTGTCAAGACCAGCGACGCCCGCCCTCACCCGATACCGGACATGCGCATCCAGCAGTTCGACGGCACGAGCTGGAAGGTGATGCCGTCCTGACGGGGCGAGCGCAGCGATGGAACCCATTCTTTCCGTACGCGACCTGACGATCCGCTTCGGCGGTGTCGTCGCGCTGGACGCCTTCTCGATGGACGTGCCCGAGGGCTGCATCTTCGGCCTGATCGGGCCGAACGGCGCTGGCAAGACGACCTGCTTCAACTGCATCAGCGGCCTGTACCGGCCCACCCACGGCAGCGTGCGCTTCGGCCAGGCCGAGTTGACGCGCCTGCCGCGCCACGGCGTGGCACGGCTGGGTCTGAGCCGCACCTTCCAGAACGTGGCGCTCTACCCCTCGCTCACGGTGCGCGAAAACGTGATGGTGGGTGCGCACGCGCGGCTGCCGGTGTCGATGCTGGGTGCCGCGCTGCGCTCGCGCGCCGTCCGTGCCGCCGAGGAAGAAATCGCGCACTCGGCTGACGCGGCCCTGGCCACGCTGCGGCTGTCTGACTATGCCGACCGGGGCGTGGCGGAACTGCCGGTGGGCATCCAGCACCGCGTGGAAATCGCGCGGGCGCTGGTGACGCGGCCCAAGCTGCTGCTGCTCGACGAGCCCGCCGCTGGCCTCACCGCTGGCGAGGTCGATGAACTGCGCGACGTGCTGCTGCGCCTGCACGAGGAATTGAAGCTGACCATGGTGGTCGTGGAGCACAACATGCGCTTCGTGATGAAGACCTGCTCCGACCTCGCGGTACTGAGCTTTGGCCGCAAGCTCGCCCAGGGCTCGCCCGAGGAAGTGGCCAACAACGACGCCGTGCTCGATGCCTATCTGGGAGGTGTGCTGTGACCCAACGGCTTGAAATCCGCAACCTCGCGGTGGCCTACGGCCGAACGGCGGTGGTGCATGGCATCGACCTGCACGTGCAGGCCGGCGAGATGGTGGCGCTGCTCGGCGCCAACGGCGCGGGCAAGACCTCCATCCTGCGCGCCATCAGCCACCAGCAGGTGACTGCCAAGGGCACGCTGCGCTTCGAGGGCCAGGACATCATCGACATGGCCGCGCCCGCCATCGCCTCGCTGGGCATCGCCCACGTGCCCGAAGGGCGCGGCACCTTTGGCGACCTGACGGTGCTGGAGAACCTGCGCGTGGGCGCCATCCACCGCCGCGACAAGGACGGCATCGAGCAGGACATCGCCCGGATGCAGACGCTGTTTCCCAAGCTGTCCAGCCGCGCGAAGCAAGCGGCGGGCACGCTCAGCGGCGGCGAGCAGCAGATGCTGGCCATCGCGCGCGCGCTGATGATGCGCCCCAAGATGCTGCTGCTGGACGAGCCTTCGTTCGGCATCGCGCCGCGCGTGACGCAGGAGATCTACGAACTCCTGCACCAGTTGCGCGAAACCGAGCACCTCACGGCGCTCATCGTGGAGCAGAACGCCCAGGTCGCGCTGAACCTAGTCAACCGGGCCTATGTGCTCGAAAGCGGGCGCGTCACTGCCCAGGGCACCGCAGCCGAGCTGCGCGAAGACGACGCCGTGCGCCGCAGCTACCTCGGCCACTGATCAAAAAGAGGTTCATCACCATGCAAGCATTCCTTCACCAGATAGCTTCGGGCCTGGCGGCGGGCGGCATCTATGCCAGCCTCGCCATCGCGCTCGTGCTCATCTATCGCTGCACTTCGTCCGTCAACTTCGCGCAGGGCGAACTGGCGATGTTCTCCACCTATATGAGCTGGGCGTTGGTTCAGGCGGGCGCATCATGGTGGGTGGCCTTCGCCGTTGTGGTCGTGGGTTCCTTCCTGCTCGGGCTGGCGCTGGAGCGGGTCATCTTCCAGCCCCTGCGGCACAAGCCGGTGCTCTCGGTCGTGGCGGCCAGCATCGCGCTGCTCATCATCTTGAACAGCCTGGTCGGCTGGCTGTTCGGGCATGAGATGCTGGAGTTCGCCACGCCGTTCGGTGGCGTCCTCAGCCGTGCCGAACCCTATCTGTCGGCCCACGAGGTCGGCGTTCTGCTCGTCACCCTGGCCGAACTGGCGGCGGTATTCGCGTTCTTCCGCTTCACCCGGTTCGGCCTGGCGATGCGTGCGGTGGCGGTGAACGCGCCGTCGGCGGAACTGTCGGGCATCAGCACCAACAAGGTGCTGGCCGTGGGCTGGGGTCTTGCAGCGGTGGCCGGTGCCGTGGCGGGGCTGATGGCCGCGCCCATCGTGTTCCTGGAGCCGTCGATGATGATGGGGCCGCTGATCTACGCACTGGCGGGCGCGCTGCTGGGCGGCATCGCCAGCCCTGTGGGCGCCGTGGCCGGGGGCTTCGCCGTCGGGGTACTGGAGAACCTGCTGGGCGCCTACGTGGTCGGCAACGACCTGAAACTGACCTGCATCATGCTGTTGATCATCGCGATGCTGGTCTTGCGGCCCGCCGGTATCTTCGGCAAGACGGCCCAGGTGAGGGTGTGAGCATGAGTACCATGAGCGCCCCACTCAACATCCGCCCGGTGGCATCGCCCACCTGGTTGCGCTGGACGGCCTCGGTGGTCGGGCTCGCGCTGCTGGCCTGGTCCTTTAGTTGGCAAAGTTATCCGTTGTACGTGATGACGCAGGTGCTGATCTATGGCATCGCCATCATGGGCCTGAACCTGCTCACCGGCTACACGGGCCAGATCTCGCTCGGCCACAGCGCCTTCTTCGCCATCGGTGCCTATCCCGCGGCGGTGCTCTCGCATCACCTGGGCTGGCCGTTCTACGTGGGCGTGCCGGTGGCGGCGCTGTTGTGCTTCGTGGCGGGTTTCCTCTTCGGCTTCCCGGCGCTGCGGCTGCCCATGCTTTATCTGGCGCTGTCCACCTTCGCGGTGGCGGTGGTGACACCGCAGGCGCTCAAGTGGAAAAAGATCGAGTGGCTGACCGGTGGCGTGGCGGGGATCGTCCTGGAAAAACCTGTGTTCCCAGGGGTGCTGGCCGACCGGGCGGACTGGGCCATCATGGCCTGCGTTGCGGCCTGCGCGCTCTGCGCCTTCCTGCTGGCGCGGCGGATTCTCGGCTCGCAGTTCGGCCGCCTGGTGGACGCCTCGCGCGACCAGCCGCTCGCGGCGGCGGCGGGCGGGCTCGACATCACCGCCCTGCGCACGCAGATGTTCGGCCTCAGCGCGGCGTTCACCGGCCTGGCCGGTGCCCTGAGCGTGGTGGCGGGCCAGTTCGTCGCGCCCGAGAACTTTCCCTTCCTGCTCTCGGTGTCCCTGCTGGTGGGCAGCTTCGTGGGCGGGGTGCGCAGCCTGTGGGGCGCCTTCCTGGGGGCTGCCTTCATCGTGCTCACGCCCAACCTGGCCGAGAGCGTGTCGCAATCCGCGCCGTGGATGATCTTCGGCTTCGCACTGCTCGCGGTGGTCTTCCTGGCCCCTAATGGCTTGAGCGGCTGGATCACCAGCCTCTGGCGCAGGCGTGCAAATTCCTCATCCGCCCAGTCTTAGACGCTTTCCATGCAGCCCGTCTTCGTCGCTGGCACGGGCATGACCCGTTTCGGCAAGCACATTGACTGCGGTCTCAAATCGCTCGCCGCCGAGGCGATTGGCGAAGCCATTGCCGATGCAGGCATCACCCCGTCCCAGCTGCAGGCCGCCGACATGGGCAACGCCGCTGCTGGTGTCATGGCCGACCAGGTGCTGATCCCCGGACAGGTGGCGCTGCGCGGCATGGGCATCGGGCGCATTCCGGTCGTCAACATCGAGAACGCTTGTAGACGCATCCTTGCAGTGGGTGCTCGATATGCTGCTGGCTTCAGATAACAGATAAGCCCTGTTGCCGTCGGATTTGCCAGGATACGCGGCCGTCATGTACCTGCGCAGAAATCGGCATACCGAGTCGTTGTTCGATGACAGGCCTCCATGGCACCAGGCTGAACCCCATGCCATCATCGAGCATGGCGTAGCGCCCGCTGGCCAGCATGACGCTGCGGCGGTAGATACCCGCCACGCGCTGGCCATCGGCCACGGGCCGGTGCTCCAGGCCAGTTTCGGCGGCCAAGTCCTTCGCGGCATGCGCTACATCCCGGCTGCGCAGCATTGCCAGCAGATTGCGCGCCAGGATGACGCGTTGGCCGCGCCGCTCGGCCAGCCCCTGTTCGGCCAGGAAGTCGGTGCGCTGTTGCATTGCCTGCTTGGCCTCGCCGCCAAAGCCCAGGTCGCCCAGGCCAGAGCCACCGCCGATCAACTGCTGGTCAAGCCAGGTGGCCCCGATCACGCGGGCCTGCCGCTCGATGGGCAGGTGCGATTTCAGCTCCACGGCCACGCCGCCCAGGCGCTGCGCGTCGTAGCGACGGCCCTGATCGGGCAGGTCGCCCGGCACCTTCCATAGCCCTTCGGCCACGCGCTCCACGATGCCTGCCCGGCGCAGGGCTTCCAAGCGCCGGACGTGGGCCGCGACGACTTCCTGCGGATCGCGGCCCGGTACGGCCTGGCCCTGCGCGATAGCAAGGTGGTGGTCGGTGCGGTACAGGCCATCGCTCGCCAGCACGGCGATGTTCTTGTCAGCCGCGCGCACGTCGGCCGATCCCTTCACCTCCACCACGGCGCCGGTGGGATAGTTCGCCAGCTCGTCGCGGGTGTTGAGCGCGACGTAGTGGGCCTTGCCGTCCACCCCGTCGATGACCAGATAGCCGCGGTCGCGCAGCTCGTCGGCCAGCCCCTTCGCGGCCACGCGGCCGAGAATGGTTCGGCTATCGTCGCCCGGCTCGAACACCGCCAGTTCGCGCGGCTCGCCGCGCATGGCACGCTGCATGGTGCGGATGATGTCGCCACGCTCGCCCAGGGCGCGCAAGGTCTTCTCGGCATCGGCATGGACGGCCCAGGTGCCCGGCTGCGCCTCGTCGGCCAGTCC
>DAIDKG010000072.1 GCA_027450125.1 Bordetella sp.
ACCCAAAAACCTGGAGTTATAGATAATGGATAAAGCAGATATTTCCTGGATGCTGGTCTCGACCCTGCTCGTGCTGATGATGGCCGTGCCGGGTCTGGGCCTGTTCTACGGCGGCCTGGTGCGCAGCAAGAACATGCTTTCCGTGCTGATGC
This sequence comes from Bordetella sp., assembly GCA_027450125.1. GTDB lineage: Bacteria > Pseudomonadota > Gammaproteobacteria > Burkholderiales > Burkholderiaceae_B > Bordetella. The sequence goes on from DAIDKG010000072.1 coordinate 153, forward strand.
AGGTCACCTGCACTTTCACGCTGGCCCTGATCCTGTGGTTCGCCTACGGCTACTCCCTGGCGTTCACCGACGGCAATGCGTTCTTCGGCGGTTTCTCGCGCGTGTTCTTCTCGGGCATGTTCACGCCGGGAACGGGCAAATACTCGATGAACAGCACGATTACCGAGCTGCTGTACGCATCCTTCCAGGCCACCTTCGCCGGCATCACCTGCGCCCTGATCGTGGGCAGCTTCGCCGAGCGCGCCCGCTTCTCGGCCGTGCTGGTGTTCACGGTGATCTGGTTCACGTTCGCCTATGTGCCCATCGCGCACATGGTCTGGTATGCCGTCCCCACGGGCCAGAAGGGAACCTCGGGGCTCTTCGCGGCCGCGGGCGCCCTGGACTTCGCCGGCGGCACGGTGGTGCACATCAACGCCGGTATCGCCGGCCTGGTGGGCGCCTACGTGATCGGCAAGCGCGTGGGCTACGGCCGTGAATCGATGCAGCCGCACAATCTGGTCATGACCTATATCGGCGCGATGCTGCTTTGGGTGGGCTGGTTCGGCTTCAATGCCGGCTCGGCCGTCGCCTCGAACGAACTGGCTACGCTGGCTTTCTTCAACACGCTGATCGCCACCGCCGCCGCATCGCTGGCCTGGCTCTTCACTGAATGGCTGATCAAGAGCAAGCCCTCGATGCTGGGCGCGGCCTCCGGCGCCGTCGCCGGCCTGGTGGGCATCACCCCGGCCGCCGGCTTCGTGGGCCCCGTTGGCGCCTTCGTGCTGGGCATTCTGGTGGGCATCATCTGCGTGTGGGGCGTCAACGGCCTGAAGCGCATCCTGCGTGCGGACGACGCGCTCGACGTGTTCGGCGTGCATGGCGTGGGCGGCATCTGCGGCGCCATGCTGACCGGCGTGCTGAGCGCCAAGGCACTGGGCGGCACGACCCTGGATAGCCTGGGAGCCATCGGCGGCCAACTGCTGATCCAGCTCGAGGCGGTCGTCACCACCCTGGTGTGGTCCGGCGTCGTGGCGCTGATCGCCTACAAGATCGCCGATAAGCTCTGCGGCCTGCGGGTGCCGGAAGACGAGGAGCGCGAAGGCCTGGACATCACCACCCACGGCGAATCGGCCTACCACGGCTAGGACGGGACGCCCCCAGTCAAACGGCCACCCGGGCTCCGGGTGGCCGTTTTGCCTTTTGCGCGAGCAAAACCGTGGAAATTCATTTATCCACGCAGGCATCGATCAGGCACGCCGCCGCCGCGGCAAGATGCTGTGTCGGCCCTCCCGCTTCCAGCAACTGGCTGGAGGCATAAGCGCCTTCCATCAAAAGCTGCAGACCGCCGCCCAGCATCTCGGGATCGCGCGCCCCCATGCGGCGCGCCATGTCGATCAGGCGCTCGCGCACCTTGCGCTTGTTGGCCACCGACACCAGCCGGGCAGGATGATCGCGCTCGGGATATTCGATGCAGGCATTGGTCAGGCCGCAGCCGCGGTATTCGGGCGTATTGGCCGCCCGGTCGGCCAGGCCGGTGAAGTAGTCCAGAATTTGCGCGCGCGGATCGTCGGGATGGGCCTGCACCGACGCGTCGAAGCGACGCCAGAACTCCACCTCGTAATCGCGCAGGTAGGTCGCGGCCAGCTCGTCCTTGGAGGCAAAGGTGCGGTAGAGGCTGGGCTTGGTCACGCCGGCTTCGGCCACAATGGCGTCCACCCCCACGGCACGGATACCCTGGTGGTAGAACAGCTCCCGCGCGCTGCGGCGTATGCGGTCGGCCGCGCGCGGCGGCGAAATTTTGGGGCGTTGTTCTTTTGCCATGGCTGCTGCTCCCCTACCCGGATGGCCTTCGTCCGGAGCGGGATGGGAAAAGTCCGGAAAATGACTTGACGATGTTACTGACCCGTACGTACTATACGCCAACCTAAAAGTACCGGTCAGTAACATCCATGTCCTCTGCCGCCAATACCGCCCCCGTTCCCCGCCTGGGCCAGCGCTACGCCTTCGTGGTGGTCGGCGTCATTTTCTTCTGCCTGCTGTTCTCGGCCGGCCTGCGCTCAACGCCCAGCGTGCTGCTCGATCCGCTGCAGCAGGCCTTCGGCTGGAGCCGCTCGGTGATCTCGCTGGCGGCTGCCATCGGCATCTTCTTCTATGGCATGGTCGGCCCCTTTGCGGCGACGGCCATGGATCACTTCGGCCTGCGCCGCGTCGTGCTGGTGTCGCTGGTCGCCATGGCCTTGTCCAGCGCGGCCAGCGCCTACATGACCCAGACCTGGCATCTGATCGCGCTGTGGGGCCTGTTCTCGGGCATCGCCTCGGGCGCCGTCGCCACCGTGCTGGGCGCCACCATCGCCAACCGCTGGTTCGTCAGGCACCGCGGACTGGCCATGGGCATACTCACGGCCAGCACCGCCACGGGCAACCTGATCTTCCTGCCCGTACTGGCCGCCCTGGCCTCGTCCAGCGACTGGCGACGCGCCGTCTGGGCCGTGGCCATCGCCATGGTGGTCATGGTGCCGCTGGTATGGAAGCTGGTGCCCGACCGCCCTGCCGATGTGGGCCTGCTGCCCTACGGCAGCGATCCGGCCGACCCGCCCGCGCCGGCCGTGCCGCGCAGCGGCTTTCTCGCCACCACGTTCGGCACGCTCAAGCGCGCCAGCCGCACCACGGCTTTCTGGTATCTGTTCGCCACGTTCTGGGTCTGCGGCTTCACCACGAACGGACTGGTGGGCACGCACCTGATCGCGCTGTGCGGCGACCACGGCATCGCGCCGGTCGCGGCCGCCGGCCTGCTGTCGCTGATGGGAGTGTTCGACCTGATCGGCACCACGGCCTCGGGCTGGCTCACCGACCGCTACGATCCGCGCAGGCTGCTTTTCGTCTACTACGGCCTGCGCGGCGTGTCGCTGATCATCCTGCCCTATACCAACTTCTCGTTCTACAGCCTGTCCATCTTCGCCGTGTTCTATGGGCTGGACTGGATCGCCACCGTGCCGCCCACGCTGCGCCTGGCCACCGATGCCTTCGGCGAGCGCGAAGCGCCGATCGTGTTCGGCTGGATCGTGGCCGGCCACCAGATCGGCGCCGCCACGGCCGCCTGGATGGGCGGAGCCATCCGCCAGGCGACCGGCAGCTACCTGATGGCGTTCGTGATCTCGGGAGCCACGGGCATCGTCGCCGCGGTGATCGCGCTGATGGTCAAGCGCCAGCGGGCCACGGCGGAGCCCGTCGCGGCCTGATTGCCTGCCATGGCCGATTACCGACCTGAAGGCGTCGGCTCGGCCGCGGCCATGCGCGCCGGCGGCGCATTGTCAATCCGGCGAAACAGCAGGGCCGACAGCAGCGTAATGATGCCGACGCTGAAAAAGCTGAAGCGGAATCCCCCCTGCATCGAGCCCCAGTGCGCGGCGTAGGCCTGCACCAGGCCGCCGCCGATCGACACGCCTAGGCCCAGCGCCAGCATCTGCACCATCGAGAACAGGCTGTTGCCGCTGCCTGCGTCCTCGCGCGACAAGTCCTTGAGCGTGGCGCTGTTCATCGCGGCGAACTGCATGGAGTTGGCGCCGCCGAAAATCGCGAGGATGACGATGGCAACAATGGGCGGCGACGCGGGCGACACCAAGGCGAACGCCATGATGGACGCGCCGACGATCAGCGTATTGACGCGCAGAAAGCCGCGATAGCCA
>DAIDKG010000073.1 GCA_027450125.1 Bordetella sp.
GACCGCGATGCGGTCCGAGCCGTCCAGCCTCGTGCGCACCAGATTCAGCAAGGTGTCCTTGCCGCTGCCCGAGGCGCCCATCAGATAGACCAGACCGGCGCCGGGAACGCTCACCGGTCTTCGTCCAGATAGACGGCGCCGGCGCCGTCGGCTGTCGCGCCGTCGAAACCGTAGTGGCGCGCCACCAGGAAAGGCGCTTGCGCCCGGGGTTGCACATACAGGCTCACCGAATTAACCGGCATGGGCGCGCGCAGCAGCGGTGCGCTCATAGCCCGGACCTGGCGCGCGGCGTCCTCGAGCGCCTGTCCCTGCAGCTTGTTCGACAAGGTGATGTGGAATACGAATTGCTCGAACACATAGGGGTAGCCCCAGCGCTGCAGCATGGCTTCGTGTTCAGGCGCGAGCGGCGCCTTGCGGCGCCGTTCCAGCTCGGCCGCCGAGGGCGGCGCTCGCCACGGGTCCAGCGACCTCACTGCGTCGCCGGCAAGCGCCTGCATGCGGGCATGCGCTTGCGCATCGTCGGCCAGGCACCAAGCCAGGAAGCCGCGCAAGGCGCGGCATTGCAGGGGCGCATCGAAGGGTTGCGTGCGCGCGGCCAGTGCCCGCACGGCCAGATCCAGATCCTGCGCACCGGTTCCGGCCTTGAGGCAAAACGGCGGCTTGAGCGTGGCATGCAGGCCGTAGTGGCGCGGATCGCTGGTCCAGTCCGCCTGGCGCGGATCGGCGCCCGCGCCCGGCGCGATGGCAAGGCCCGTTTCCGGGCAGCGGCCCAGCCATGCGTTGCCCGCTTCGCGCCACGGCGCGGGCGGCGCCAGATAGAGCGCGTAGCGATAAGCCTGCGGCATGGTCCGGGACGCTCGCTTCAAGCCGCTTGCGCGAGGACGGCAAACTCGCGGCTGGCGTAGCGCAGCACGCCGGCCACGATTGCCGCGCACACGCGCGGCAGCGCGGGATTGCTGTCGTCGACCACGATGAGATCGGCCGCCATGCCTTCGGCCAGCACGCCGCGCTCGTCCAGTCCGGCAGCCAGCGCCGGATTGCGCGACACCAGGTTCCAGGCCTGCTCCAGCGGCAGCACGCCGTCCTGCACCAGGCGCATGGCCGCCACCAGCGGCGCGGCGTAGTAATAGTCGGACGTGAGGATGTCACACAGGCCGGCGCGGATCATCCCGGTAGCGTCGGGGGCGTTCGTGTGGCTGCGGCCGCGCACGACGTTCGGCCCGCCGAACACGATGCTGTCGCCCAGTTCGCGGGCCACCTGCGCAGCCTCGTGCGTGAGCGGGAACTCGGCCACCCGGCAGTCCATGGCGTGGTAGTAGCGCCGGGTGGCGCCGTCCGGGTCGTCGTGCGAGGCGATGCGCAGGCCGGCCTCGCGCGCCGTCACGGCCAGTTCGCGCATGGCATCGGCCACCTGGTCGGAAGCCTGCATGGCCTGGCGGATGCGCGCCTGGAAGGTGTCGAGATCGCATTCGGCGCGCTCGGCGTATTGCAACAGCTTGCGGTCGTCGCCCAGGCGCTTGACCATGCTGGGCAGGTGATCGTTGAAGGCCAGGAAGCGCACAATCCCCTGGCGTATCCATTCCTGGGCCGTGGACACACCGTCGATGTTGTGGGTTTCGAAGCGCAGGTGGATATGGTGCCGCGCCCCCAGCTCGGCCTGCATGCCGGCCAGCGCGTCGAACATGCGCTGGGCGTAGGGCGCGCCGCGCAGCCCGCCTTCCCATGACAAGGTCACACCGTGGAATTCGGTGGTGATGCCATGGGCCAGCAACTGGCGATCCACGTCGTGCAGGGCGCCCTCATAGGGAAACACGACTGCGGGGCGCGGCATCACGGCGCGCTCGAAGGCGTCGCCGTGCAGATCGACGATGCCGGGCAGCACCAGCAGCTCGCCCGCGTCGAGCATCGCACCCGAGCCCGCCGCGGCAAGTCGGCCCCGATCGAAAGCCAGCGCACCGCCCTGCAGGCCGGCGTCGGTGAGTATGCGCGCGCCGGCGATGCCGGCCAGAGTGTGATGCATGGCTGAGTTCCTTTCCATGGATTGCGGATGCTAGACGAACCAGGTGACAACCAGATGTGCAGATGTATCAGTCCGCGTCGCCGACGACCAGCTGCACCCAATCTGCGCCGAATCGCGTGATGCCATACTGCAGGGGCTTGCCGCGCGAGTCGACGTTCAAGGCTTCGACCTGCAGCACGGGCCGGGTCTTGGGCTGGCCCAACAGGCGGGCCGTCTCGGAATCGGGCAGGGTTGCGGTAATGCGTGACCATTTGCGGGTGTAGTCGCTAACGCCGTATTGCTCGTAGGCCTTGGATATCGAATTCAGCGTCTCGAAGTGCTCGGCAAAGCCGGGAAAGCGCTGTGCATCCAGATAATGCTCGGCCAGGCTGATGGCACGCTTGCCCGAGCGCCTCAGCGTGCGTATATGCAGCAGCTCGGCGTTGCGCGCCAGTCCCAGATGGCCGGCGGCCTCGGCGTTGCGCAGCGTTTGCCTGCCCAGCAATTCGCCGTGCGCAGGCAGCCCCTGGCGCTGCAGGTTCTCGGAAAAGCGCGTGCGCCTGCCGATGGCATAGGCAATGGCGTGCTCCTGCACGAAAGTGCCGCGCCCCTGTTCGATACGCACCAGCCCTTGCTGCTCGAGCTCGGCCATGGCGCGGCGGACGGTATGGCGGTTGACCGCATAACGCTGTGCCATGTCGGACTCGGCAGGCAGTTTCTCGCCGGGGGAGTAGAGCTTCCTGCGTATGTCCGCCGCCAGCGATTCGCTGATCTGGCGCCACACTGCTATGCCTGATCCTCTTTCAACCATGTTCTTAGCCTTCTCGATTCATGCCGGGCCGCCTCGGAATCGCCCCGTCTGCCCGCGCCGGACATCATATTGCCAGCATAGGTCGCCGTTGTGCCGGACGCCGCCGGGCAGCCTGTCATCTTAGATTCACGCACTTGCGCTTGAATATCCCGGTCTGCGAGAATTATCTCACCTAATCATCTAGACGTTTAGAGGAAATATGGAAAACATCCGGAAATCCCCGGCCGGCGCCGACCCCAGGACAGTGCGCCAGGGATGGATGCGCGTGCTGGCCCAGGCCGATCCGGCCGAACTGGACCGTGCCCTGCGCGCCCTGGATGCCCTGCCTGCGCACCAGTGGCTGCGCAAGCCCGAGACCGGCATGGCCATGGTGCGCGCCCGCAGCGGCGGCACCGGCTCGCAGTTCAACCTGGGGGAACTCACCGTGACGCGTTGCGCCCTGCTGCTGGCCGACGGCACCATGGGCGTGGCCTATGTGCGCGGCCGCTCGCAGCGGCACGCCGAGCAGGCCGCGCTGGCCGATGCGCTGCTGCAGACCGGGCAATGGCATGACCGCGTGCAGCAAGCGCTGATCGAGCCCCTGGCCCGGGCGGCGGACGAACGCCGCGATCGCAAGGCGCGCACCGCCGCGCAGTCCAAGGTGGATTTCTTCACGCTGGCGCGAGGAGAAGACTGATATGACCGCCGCTGCTTCCAACCCCGCGGCGAACGCCGCCATCCAGCCCGGCTTCGCCGATGCGCCGGTCGATTCGCAAATCGTATTTCGCCTGCTGCTGGACGCCCTCGCCCGCCCCGGCCGCATCCATGAACTGGATGTGCAAAGCGGTGTGCCGCAAGGACTGTCGCCGGCCATGACCGCCACACTGCTCACCCTGATCGACGTGGACGCGCCCTTGTGGCTGCCGCGCGGCATGGACGCAGGCGTGGAGCGGTTCCTGCGCTTTCATTGCAGCAGCCGCGGGGTCCAGGAGTTGCATCAGGCCGCCTTCGTGGCCGTCCCCGCCGGCCATGCCCTTCCCGCGCTCACTCAGTGCAGCGCGGGCGACCCGGCCTATCCGGACCGCTCGGCCACGCTGATCATCGAGGTCGAATCGCTGCAGGGCGGCATGCCTCTGCGCCTGACGGGCCCGGGCATCAAGGACGAGCAGATCCTGCGTGTGCAGGGCCTGCCCGGCTATTTTCTCGCGCAGTGGCGGGCCAACAACCAGCGCTTTCCGCTGGGCGTAGACGCCGTTCTCACCCATGGCCGCCTGCTGTGCGGCCTGCCCCGCACATGCCGCATCGTCTTGGAGGAACACTGACATGTACGTTGCCGTCAAAGGTGGCGAACGCGCCATACTCAATTCCTACAAGCTGCTCGACCAGTATCGCCGCGGCGATACCGCCGTGCCCGAACTCGCGCTGGACCAGATCCGCGAGCAGATGCCGCTGGCCGTGTCGCGCGTAATGAGCGAAGGCTCTCTCTACGATCCGCATCTGGCGGCGCTGGCCATCAAGCAGGCCGGCGGCGACCTGATCGAGGCCATCTTCCTGCTGCGCGCCTACCGCACCACGCTGCCTCGCCTGGGCTATACGCGTCCCATCGACACCGGCCGCATGACCCTGCAGCGGCGCATCTCGTCCACCTTCAAGGACTTGCCCGGCGGCCAGATGCTGGGGCCGACCTACGACTACACGCAGCGCCTGCTGGATTTCAGCCTGGAGGTCCAGCGCCAGGCCGATGAACTGCCGCCGGTGCCGCATGCCGTCGAAAATTTGGCCTCGCGCGTGACGGACCTGCTGCAGCAGGAGGCGCTGATCGATCCCGAGGAGCCCGCGCCGGGCGACCCCGCGCCGGAAACCGACCTCACGCGCCAGCCGCTGGACTTTCCCGCTGGCCGTGGCGCGCGCCTGCAGAACCTGGCCCGCGGCGACGAGGGCTTTCTCCTGGCCATGGGCTATTCCACGCAGCGCGGCTATGGCAACACCCACCCCTTCGTGGCCGAGATCCGCTACGGCACGCTCGAGGTCGACATGTATGTCGAGGAACTGGGGTTCGATGTCTGCCTGGGCGAAATCGAGATCACCGAATGCCAGATGGTCGGACAATTCGGCGGCGCCGACAGCCAGCGGCCCAAGCTCACCCGCGGCTACGGCCTGACCTTCGGCTACGGCGAACGCAAGGCCATGGCCATGTCCCTGGTCGACCGCTCGCTGCGCGCGCGGGAGCTGGG
>DAIDKG010000074.1 GCA_027450125.1 Bordetella sp.
GCCGAGCGCGCCCGCGAGGCGCTCTGGATCGCGGCGGCGCTGGCGTTGCTGGCCGGCGCGACCTACCTGCTGGGGCCGGAGGCTGCGCTGCTGGCCGCCTACGGTCCGCTCATCGTGCTGCGCTATCTGATGGACGTGCGCCCGGACCGGCGCGCCGCCTGGGCGACCGCGCGCGGGGCGCTGCCCTATGCCGCGCTCATCGGCGCGCTGGTCGCGACGCGACTGCTGCCGGGCCTGCGCGATGCGCTCGCGTCCTTCGGCAAGCTCGCCCCGTATCGCGACCTGCCCGCATGGTCGCCGTTCTTTCATGCGGGCAGCTGGCTGCTGGCTGCAGGCGCCATGACGGCCCTGGTGCGCGGGCACAGGGCCCAGCTCGGCCGGGAGGCCCGCGCGGCGTGGACGACGGGCAGGCAGGCGGTCCTGGCAGTCCTGCTGTTTGCCATGATGGCCGAAGTGCTGTCCGCGGCGGGCATCTCGCGCGCATGCGCCCAGGGCATGTTCGAGGCCTTGCATGCCGAGGCGGTACTGGCGACGCCGCTGCTCGCCAGCGTCTTCGGCATCCTGGCCAATAGCGGCAACGCGCCCAACAGCCTGTTCATGCCCTCGCAGCTCGCGCTGGCCGTTCAGGCGGGCCTGAGCATTCCGGCGGTGGCGGCGCTGCTGCACGTCTCGGGCACCTCCATGAGCCTGTTCTCGCCGGTACGGATGTCGATCTCGGCCGGTCTTGCGCAGGGAGCCGGGCAGGAACGCGCGGTCTACCGCGCGCTGCTGCCCTATGCCGGCTGCTGCCTGGTCCTGCTCATGCTGGGCGCGGCGTGGATCGCCGCGGCGACGTAGGCGCAGGCTTACCGCGTCGCGCCGTCCTGCAGCAGTCGCTCCAGCAGCCAAAGTCCCGCCGGCCCCGGCGGCTTGATCCGGGACCACGCGGCATCCATCGAAATCGGCCTGGGCCAGCCGCGCAGCCTGAGTTCGGCCAGGTTGCCGCGGCCGAACTGGGCCACCATGCCGCGCGGCAGTTCCGCCCAGCCAAAGCCGTATCCCGTCATTTCCAGCAGCATCAGATAGTCCGGCGCGGACCAGGCCCGGCCTTGAGGCGCACGCGCGCTGTCCAGATAGGTGTTCAGGTAAAGCTGGCGATGGGCGGACAGTTGCGCGCGCGTCAAGTTCTTGTGCCGCGCCAGGGGATGATCGCGCGCCGCGTACAAGCCCATTTCCGCCTGTGCGGGCAGGCGCGCGACGTCTACGTCCGGCGGATAGTCCGCCTGCGACACCAGGATGCCCAGGTGCGCCCGCCCGCTTTGCAGCAGGCCGAGCGCATCGCCCGCCTCGCTGGCCATGCACTCGAGCTCGATGTCCGGATAGCGCTGCTCGAAGTCCCGCAGCATCGCGTTGTCGGGGTTGAACTGATAGGCGTCGGAAAGCACGATGGTCAGCCGCGGCTCGATGTTGCCCGCCAGGCGGATGCTCAGCGCTTGCAGTCGCTCGCCGGCGGCCAGGATGTCCTGCGCGTATCCCAGGACCTTGCGGCCGGCCTCGGTCAGCACCGGTTGGCGTGCCTGGCGGTCGAAAAGCTGCAGCCCCAGATCGGCCTCCAGGTTGGCGACCGCCATGCTGACGGTCGATTGCCGCTTGCCCAGCTTGCGCGCGGCGGCCGAGAACGACCCCAGGGCGCTGGCCTGGACAAAAGCCTGCAGACCTTCCGGCGAGTAGCGCATGGGTATCAATTTAATCGATGGATAACATTTTTAATATATACAGAAAATCGATCAAAATCATGCCGGTCTGCATAAGTTTCCGCGCGGTCTGCACATGACACGGCACCATCGATCCCTGCTCGAACGTTTCATCCACGCCGTGGGCTTCGAGGCGCTGCTGCTGGCGCTTTGCGCCCCGCTGGGCGCCTGGCTGCTCGGCCGGCCGATGACGCAGGTGGGCATGCTGTCCGCGATCATCTCGCTCACGGCCATGCTGTGGAACATGATCTACAACGCCGCTTTCGACCGCCTCTGGCCGGCGGCACGCCTTGCGCGTACCTTCCGGGTGCGCGCCTTTCACGCGTGCGGATTCGAGGGCGGCCTGGCGTTGGTCTGCGTGCCGCTGACCGCGTTTGCCCTGAACATGCCGCTGGCCGAGGCCTTCATGGTCGAAGCGGGCCTGATCCTGTTCATCCTGCCTTACACCATGGCGTACAACTGGATCTACGACTCGGTGCGCGAGCGCTGGCTCGCCCGCGGCAGCAATTTCGGCGCGGCGGATCGCTAGGCTTTACGCGCGGCCGGCGCCATCCCTTTGCAGATGCGCCACATGTCATACAAACTTTTCATGACTGTCACTGTGCAGTCATGCGGGCATGGCGCAATGCCGTCTAACCAAAACGGCACGAGTCATGCATGGGTAAAGACGCGCTGGAACCGAGCCACCGATATCGCGCAATCTGGCTGTCCGACATCCATCTGGGATCGGTAGGCTGCCAGGCCGACTACCTGCTCGACTTTCTGCGGCACAACGAGTCCGAGCACCTGTACCTGGTCGGCGACATCATCGACGGCTGGCAGCTCAAGAAGGGTTGGTACTGGCCGCAGTCGCACAACGACGTGGTGCAGAAGATCCTGCGCAAGGCGCGCAAGGGCACGAACGTGGTCTACGTTCCGGGCAATCACGACGAAGCCGCGCGCCAGTTCAAGGACATCGCGTTCGGCGACATCCACGTGCGCGAAGAGGCCTTCCACACGACGCTTACGGGCAAGCGCCTGTGGATCGTGCACGGCGACCTGTTCGACGGCGTGATCCAGCACGCCAAGTGGCTGGCGTACCTGGGCGACACGGCCTACACGATGATCCTCGCGCTCAATCGATGGTTCAACCATGTCCGCGCCAAGTTCGGCTTCGACTATTGGTCGCTGTCGCAGTACCTCAAGCACCAGGTCAAGAACGCGGTCAATTTCATCTCGTCGTTCGAGCACGCGATGATCGCGGAGGCGCGCCGCCGCGACTGCGACGGCGTGGTGTGCGGCCACATCCACAAGGCGGAGATCCGCGAGATCGACGGCACGCTCTACTGCAACGACGGCGACTGGGTGGAAAGCCTGTCCGCCCTCGTCGAGACCTACGACGGCCAGCTCGAGATCGTGTACTGGACCGTGATGCGTTCCGCGCAAGCCTTGCCGGCGCACGAGTCAGAAGCCCTTGCCTAGGGCCATTTTCCGCCAGGAGGAACACCGATGAAGATCATGATCGTCACCGACGCATGGGAACCGCAGGTCAACGGCGTGGTGCGCACGCTCAAGAGCACCTCGCGCGAACTGCGCGCGCTCGGGCATGAGGTCGAGCTCGTCACTCCCCTGGAATTTCGCACGCTGCCTTGCCCGACCTACCCGGAGATCCGGCTTTCGCTGTTGCCGTACCGGCGCCTGCGCAAGCGCATCGACGCCTTCGCGCCCGACGCCCTGCACATCGCTACCGAGGGCCCGCTCGGGCTGGCCGCCCGCCGTTACGCGCTCAAGCACGGGCTGCCCTTCACCACGGCCTATCACACGCGCTTTCCCGAGTACGTGCAGGCGCGCTTCGGTATCCCGCTCTCCTGGACCTACCGCTTCCTGCGCTGGTTTCACGGCGCATCGCAGGCCGTGATGGCGCCCACGCCGGTGGTCACGCAAGACCTGGAGAAATGGGGCTTCGACAACGTCGTACTGTGGACGCGCGGCGTCGACCTGGACATCTTCCGTCCCATGGAATCCAAGGTGCTCGACACGACGCGCCCCATCTTCCTGTATGTGGGCCGCGTCGCGGTCGAGAAGAATGTGGAGGCGTTCCTGGAACTGGATCTGCCAGGCTCCAAGTGGGTCGCGGGCACGGGCCCGGTGCTGGACAAGCTCAAGGCGCATTATCCCGACGCCAACTACCTGGGCGTGCTGACGCAGGCGGAGCTGGCCAAGGTCTATGCCGCGGCCGACGTGTTCGTGTTTCCCAGCAAGACGGACACCTTCGGTCTGGTGCTGCTGGAGGCGCTCGCCTGCGGCACGCCGGTCGCGGCCTATCCGGTCACCGGGCCCGTCGATGTGCTGGCCGGCGGCAATGCCGGGGCCATGAACGAGGACCTGCGCCAGGCCTGCCTGGACGCGCTCAAGATCGAGCGCAGGGCGGCGCGCGCCTGGGCCGAGCGGTTTTCGTGGCGCGCGGCGTCCGAACAGTTCGCCTCGCACCTGCGCCCGCTGCCCAAGACGGCGCGCGCGCCTACCGAGAACATCGCCGTTTGAAACCCGACCCCACTCCGCTGCCGCCCAATCCGTACAAGGGAAACCGCGGCATCACGCGCGCCTGGCATGCGCTCAAGTACTCGCTGAGCGGCTTTCAGATCGCGATCCGCGAGGAGAGCGCATTCCGCCAGGAGCTCACGCTGGCGGCTATCCTGGTGCCGATCGGTCTGCTCGTTCCGGTCTCCCCGGTCGAGCACGCGGTGCTCGTGGGCGTCGTGCTGCTGGTGCTGGTCGTCGAGCTGGCCAACTCCGGCATCGAAGCGGCGGTCGACCGCATCTCGCTCGAGCGCCACGAATTGTCCAAGCGCGCGAAAGACCTGGGCAGCGCGGCCGTCACGGTCGCGCTCGTCAATTGCGTGCTGGCGTGGGGGTTCATCCTGGGCCCGCAGCTCTGGAACTGGGTGATGCGCCTCTGAGGCCCGCAACAAGCGGCCCGCAGGGCAGTCGCAGTATTCTTAGCCTCTTGCCAGAGGAGGCCGCCATGCGCGATTTCGAATTCCAGACCGTCCCGCACATCACCCTGTCTTATGGCGCCGCGCGCCGCCTGGGCGAGCTGCTGCGCGCCCGCCATGCCGGGCTGGCGCGGGTGTGCGTGGTCACCGACCGTTTTCTCAATACTTCCGGCCTCATCCGGCCCGCGCTCGACAGCCGGGCCGCGCAGGGCTGGCAGGTCACGCTCATCGACGACGTGATCGCCGATCCGCCCGAGCATGTGGTGCTGGAAGCGGCGCAGCGCACGCGCCAGGCCCGGGCCGAAATCGTGGTGGGCCTGGGCGGCGGCTCCTCCATGGACGTGGCCAAGCTCATCGCGGTGCTGGCCGCGTCAGACCAGCCGCTGGGCGACATGTACGGCGTGGGCAAGGTGCGCGGCCCGCGCCTGCCGCTGGTGCAGGTGCCCACCACGGCCGGCACGGGCTCGGAGGTGACCTGCGTGTCCATCGTGACCACCGGCGCCACGACCAAGGCGGGCGTGGTGTCGCCGCACCTGTATGCCGACATGGCCGTGCTGGACGCCGAGCTCACGCTGGACCTGCCCGCACCGGTGACGGCGGCCACCGGCATCGACGCCATGGTGCATGCCATCGAGGCCTACACCAGCGCGCACAAGAAGAACCCGCTGTCGGACAGCCTCGCACGGCAGGCGCTGGCGCTGCTTTCCGCGAACCTGCTGCGGGCCTGCCGCGATCCGCACGACCGCCAGGCGCGAGAGGCCATGCTGCTGGGGGCGATGCTGGCGGGCCAGGCCTTTGCCAATGCGCCGGTGGCGGCGGTGCATGCGCTGGCCTATCCCCTGGGCGGGCATTTTCACGTGCCGCACGGCCTGTCCAACTCGCTGGTGCTGCCGCACGTGCTGCGCTTTAACGCGGACGCGGCGCGCGAGCTGTACGCCGAGCTCGCAGCCATCGTCGTGCCGGCCAGCACGGGCACGAGCGCGCAGCGCTGCGCAGCCTTCATCGACTATTGCGCGGAACTGTCGCCGCAGACCGGCATTGCTTCGCGCCTGTCGGAAGTGGGCGTGGCCCAGGGCGACCTGGACCGGCTGGCCGACGATGCGATGCTGCAGACGCGTTTGCTCGTGAACAACCCGCGCGAGGTGACGCGGGCCGACGCGTTTGCGATCTACCAGGCGGCGTATTGATCCGCACCAGTCCCGGCGCCATGTGCGCGGCATTGTGCAAGGCGCAACGATGACGACAGCTTTCGATTTGGACGCCTATTTCGAGCGCATCGGCTGGAGCGGCGATGCGCCGCCTTCGCTTGCAACGCTGGATGGGTTGATGCGGGCGCACATGCGGCATATCCCGTTCGAGAACCTCGACGTCCTGCTGGGCCGCCCCGTGCGGCTGGATCTGGACAGCCTGCAGCAAAAGCTGGTGCATTCCCGGCGCGGCGGCTATTGCTTCGAGCACATGACGCTGTTCGCGGCGGTGATCGAAGCGCTCGGATTCCGGCCCGCCCGGCATTCGGCGCGCGTGCTGCTGGTGGCCGCGCGCGAGAAAGCGCCGCGCACGCACATGTTCCTGACCGTCGCCGTCGGAGAGGGAACCTATGTCCTGGACCCCGGTTTTGGCGGTCCTGCGCCGATGTTTCCGGTGCCGCTGGTCGATTGCGCTGCCTCGGGTCCTGCGGATGCGACACACTGGATGTACCGTGAGGGCAGCGACTGGATCCTGCGGCATCGCCTGGGCCATGAGCCAGCCGACGCCTGGATCTCGACGCTCGAACACGATCTGCCGGTCGACTTTGACATGGCCAATCATTTCACGGCCACGCATCCGAGCTCGCCGTTCGTCAACAATCTTTTCCTGAGTCTGTTCAAACCGGGTGGGCGCGTCAGCGTCATGAATCGCTACGTCACGGTGCGCGAGGGGGACCAGACGCAATCGCTGCTATTGAACGATCGCGCCGCCTTGCGGACATTGCTCGTCGAGCAATTCGGGCTGGAGATTCCCGAACTGGAACGCTTGCGTGTGCCCATGATTCCGGAATGGGACGGCGACCAGGCCTAGCCGCGCGCCGCACCCGAGAATCCCGGGCGCATCACAGTTTTGATCCGCCGTCCACGTGCAAGACTTCTCCCGTGATCCAGCGCGCCAAGTCCGACGCCAGGAACGCCACGGCCTGCGCGATGTCGTCCGGCTGCGCCAGGCGCTTGAGCGCCTGGATGCCCAGCGCGAAATCGCGCCCCGCCTCGGTCTTGGTAAAACTGGACATCTCGGTCGGCACGATGCCGGGGGCCACGGCGTTGACGCGGATGCCGCGTTCACCGAGCAAGGCGGCAAAATGCAGGGCCATCGTCTCGACGGCGCCCTTGGACGCCGCGTAGGCAATGAGCGATCCCACGGCAGCCTGTGCGGCCAGCGACGAGATGAGCACGATGCTGCCGCCTTCTTGCATCAAGGGCACCAACTGCTGCACCAGAAAGAACGGAGCTCGCACATTGATTGCGAACAGCGTGTCGAACGCTTCGACCGTTGTGTTCTCGAGCGACGTGGCCAGACCAGAGCCGGCATTGGCCACCAGAATGTCCAGGCTTCCCGTCATCTTCTCGCGCACCTGTCGGGCCAGTTCGTGAGCGCCGTCGTCCGTGCTCAGGTCGGCACAGAGGCTTTCCGCCCCGCCGCCTGCCTGGCGTATTTCGTCGACCACGGCCTGAGCCTGCTCCGCGCCCTTGCTGTAATGGACCAGCACGTTGGCGCCGGCGTGCGCCAACGCCAGCGCGCTGGCGCGCCCGATGCCGCGTGAAGCGCCGGTCACCAGCGCGGTCTTGCCTGTCAATGCATTCATGATCTTGTGCTCCAACGTGTTCAAGCGTGGTGGGCGGCTGCCGACCGGATGGCCGGCAGCAGGTCGGCGGGATCCGGCCGGCGGGTGTAGTCGGGATTGACCTCGGCGTAGGCGATGATGCCGTCCGGAGCGATGACGTAGCGGGCCGGCATGGGCAAGGTCCAGCTTGGATCGCCGTTGAACGCGGTCAGATCGTTCTTCAGCGATTTGTAGAGGTCGACCAGGTAGTCCTGCAGCGCGAATCTCAAGCCGAAGCGGGCGGCAACGTCGTTGCGGACATCCGACAGGATGGGGAAGGTCAGCGCGTTCTGGCGCACCGATTTGCGGCTGTTGGGCGCGGTCTGCGGCGAGATCGCCACCACATTGGCGCCGGCATCGCGAATGTCGGGCAAGGCGGCCTGCATGGCCTGCAACTCCATATTGCAATAAGGGCACCAGACGCCACGGTAGAAGGTCACGACCAGCGGACCTTGTTCCAGCAGTTCGGCGGATGACACCGGCTTGCCGTCCGGGTCATCGAGCGTGAAGGTAGGCGCTGTATCGCCGGCTTTCAGGGCCTGTTGCGCAGCGCCGGAAGCGATCAGTTCGGCGGTGGCGCGATGCATGGTGTCGATAACTGAATGCGGCACGCTGTAGGGCGGCTTGCCGGCTTCGAAGTCGGCCTTGAAGGCGTCGAGTCTGTCTTGCAGGGACATGATGAGTTTCCTTGGAGAAAAGGAGGGGGGCAGACAATCCGGTTGAGATATGGACGAAGGCGATCAGGCGGACGTATTCATCGAACGCGCGACCTGCGCCGCGCTGATGCCTTCCAGGGCCAGGCCATAGCCGGCGCCCTCGTCGATGATCCGGCGCAGCTTCTGGGTCAGTGCAATGCGCGTGTAGCGGCTGGTCAGCGGCGGCAGCTTGGCCAGTCCGCCGGCGATTTCCCGGGCGCGCGCCAGGAGGCGGTCGGCCGGTACGATTTCGTTGACCGCGCCCCACGCCTTGGCCGTCTGCGCATCGAGCTGCTGGCGGGTCAGGATGAAATAGCGTCCCCGCACGCTGCCGATCACTTCGGGCCACAGCAGATTGACGCCGTCTCCGGGCACGATGCCGAAGTCGAAATGCGGCTTGTCCTGAAACACCGTTTCCGGCGTGGCCAGCACGATATCGGCCAGTAATGCGTATTCGGAGTGCAGCAGCACCGGACCGTTGAGCGCGGCGATCAGCGGCACCTCGATGTCCAGAAGGTTCATCAGCACCTTCTTGCCTTCGCGGTAGATCTTGTCGTAGCCGCGCGGGGTGAAGAAATCGAAGCCTTCGGGACTGATCTCGTCCATGAATGCATCGCCCGTGCCCGTGAGAATGACGACCCGGTTGTCGGGGTCGCTGCCGACGTCATGGAACAGATCGACGAACTGCTCATGCGTATGGCCGTTGAAGACCAGCTTGGCTCCATCGGTGTGCATGGCAATTTCGAGCACACCGTCGGGCGAACGGGTCAGGCGGGCGTTGGGATAGGCGTTTTGATAATCGTTGAAGCGGGACATGGCGGATTTCCTCGTAAGGGGACTAGATGGATGCGACAAGGGCGTTGAGGCGCGCAATGGCGCGTTGCACGGCGGGCCGCTGTTCGACCTGGGCATACCAGCGGGAGAGATTCGGATACGCGTCCAGCGCCACGCCGGAAAAATCGCGGCGCCAGAACCAGCCAAAGTGGGCGATATCGGCGATGCTGTAGTCGTCGCCGGCGACAAAGCTTCGTTCGGCAAGCTGTGCATCGAGCAATGCGCTCACACGCAGCGCCTCGCCCAGGAAGCGCTGCTGGGCCAGCGGCTGCGGCTCGGCGGCCAGCCTGGCGAAAAAGCCCGCGTTGCCGAAACTCGGGCTGACCGCCGAGGCATGAAAGAACAGCTGTTCGAACACGCGAGCGCGCTCCTCGCCCGCCGCGGGCAGCAGCTGCCCTTCGCGCTCAGCCAGATACACCAGAATCGCGGCGGACTCGCTCAACACCAGGCGCTCGCCGGTGGCCGGATGGACATCCACGAGCACCGGCACCTTGCCGTTCGGGTTCAGGGACAGAAAACTCTCGTGCTTTTGCTCGCCCTGTTTCACGTTGATGGGGTGCAGCACGTAATCCAGCCCCAGCTCTTCCAGTGCGATGGGCACCTTGATGCTGTTCGGGGTGGCATAGGCGTAAATCTCGATCACGACGGTTTCCTTGTTCATGGCTGGGTGAAAGGCGCATCGCCCTGGGAGCGATTGATGGGCATTCTGGATGGACTCTCGAAGGAATGGCAGATATGATCGGGAGATAATGCCTATTCCTATAGGGAATAAAATGGACCGATTGCTGGCAATGACCGCCTTTGTGCAGGTGGTGGAAGCAGGCTCTTTTTCCGGCGCGGCCCGCGTCTTGAACGTGGGGCAACCGGCCGTTTCCAAGACCGTGGCGCAACTGGAGCAGCACCTGGGCGTCCGGCTATTGCTACGTTCTACCCATGGGCTGACGCCGACGGAGGCCGGCGTGCGTTTTTACGAGCGGGCCCGCCTGACCATCCAGGAAGCCGACGAAGCCGAACTGGCAGCGCGCGGCGCAGGCTCAGGGCTGTCGGGGCGATTGCGCATTTCCGCAGCCCCCTCGTTCTCGCGGCTGCACATCATTCCCTGGCTGCCGACGTTTCTCGACGCCAATCCCGGTCTGGACATCGACGTGGTGCTCGACGATCGCCAGATCGACCTGATCGCGGAGGGTATCGATGTATCGCTGCGCATGGGCGTGCTGGCCGATTCCGGCGCCGTGGCGCGCAAGCTGGCATCGTCGCGCCGCTGCGTGATGGCGACTTCGCGCTATCTCGCTCGTGCGGGCACGCCGCGGGTGCCCGCCGATCTGGCCGACCATGAAGCCATCGTGTCCAGCCAATTGAGCAATGCCTGGAATTTCAGCCGCCACGGCTCGGAAGTGTCGGTCGTGGTGCGCGGCCGGGCGCGCTTTAGCGCTGCTGAAGGACTTCGTGCAGCGGTGCTGGCCGATATGGGGCTGGTCATCGCATCGGAGTGGATGTTCGCCCCGGAACTGGCCGACGGTTCAGTGGTTAGGTTGCTGGAGGATTGGACGCTGCCCGACATTGATTTGTGGGCGGTGTTTCCCACGGGCCGACTGGCAAGCGCGAAGGCCAGGGCGTTCGCGGATTTTGTCGAGGAGACGATGGCGTCTTCGTCGAGCTAGGGGATGAGATTTGGCGACTGTTTTAGCCGGCGAATGTCGCCGATATGTTTGGCTGAAATCGACCCGTTGCGGTCGTTGGTCTCCAAGAAGGCTGTGAGTCTCTTCATGATCATTGTCGGCCGTTCGAGTGGAAGTCCAATGAACTGAAAGCCGGCCGCCCATCCGCCCGACTAAGGCGGACTCCGAACGTGGGCGGCGATCGCGAACCTTTGCTCCGGCGTGGTGGGTCCTCAGGGCGTTTCGCGCTGGTGCGGCAGATAGGGTTCGCCGGTAACCTGCCGCAGGTCTACGGAAAGCTCGAATCGGAAGCGCGAGGATTGATCGTCCCAGTCCGCTGGGCGGTTGCAGTGTGCGACGGCATAGCCGGCGGGATCGATCCAGCTGAGGCGATCGGCTGTTGCGAGCGGCAGGACGCTAAGCTGGCGCGCAAGATAGTCCCCTGCCGGTCGCTCGAGTCGCACGTCGAGTGCGATCTCACGCGATGCCCGTTGCATCGGAGCCGGCGGCTGACGTGTTTCGACCCAATCCCGGATACGACGAGGATCGAGCTTGTCATTCGGCGCGGTGTTCGCGTCGAGTTGTGCATAGTAAGCTTGGGCGTCCGCCTCCGCCTGCGCACGGTTGCGAGCATTGCCGCGCGCCAGCAGGAAGGCGGCGACCGGATCGAGCGTGCCCCAATTGACCAGCTCCTTGAGCCAGAAACCGATCCACGGCAGGCCGCTGCGTGGCCAGTCGTCTATTGTGAGTGCATCGACCGGACCAGCGGCGTCGCCCCGATCCATCAGCACGCCAATCAGGCTACCCAACCCCAATTGCCACGATAGATGAAATTGTCTGAGACGAAGGAGAACCAGGGTCCAAGTTCCTTCGGTTTGGGCTGCTTTTTGAGGCTGGTCTTAAACAGCCACCAGCGCAGCAACTTCTCCCAGTCTTTGAAGTTACTCATCCGTCCGAGCTTGGTCGAGATGTGGAACGCCGGCACTTCGCTCAGCAGGTCGATAACCGCACAGATGAACTGGAACTGTTGCTCAGCAGGTCGATCGGCATAGTCGATGCCGGCCTCCAAGGTCGCGCGGATCTCGTCGACGCGGTCGAGGAGGATCGATCCGGAGCGTGGCGGTAGGCTGGTCTTGTAGAGCTGGCGCCGCCGATTGGGGTCGGGATAGAGGTTGGTGATCGCCCGCCCTCGCTGGAGCCAAGTCTGTGCTAGGCGATCTTCCTCGTGCGCCGCGACGTAGGCGTAGGTTCGCCGCCACAGGGCCGACAATTCGGCTTCGAGATCTGCAACACTGAGCCCCGCGTTGCGCATCTGTTCGATCTCTTGGATCGCGGCGATCAGCAATCCGTCGAGCGTATCCAGCAGTTTCTCACTGTCGTCATCGTCGTCGCCATCGGCGTCCCCCCCTCCATCGACAACCGAGGTTTCCTCGAGCCATTCGGCAAATTCATCGTCATCATCGCTCCCGCTCAAATCCTCCCACGCATCGCGTAGCCGATCCAGCAAGATGGCGAGCGCGCTATTCGCGGTACCCTCCTCGACCGACAGATCACCAGTGGAGGCAAGTTCGGTCGCTTCCTTCAGCTCATCGACAAGCTTTTCATAACCCTCCCAGGTCCGGTTCCATACATACTGGCGGCTGCGGCCACGATATTCGCGCTCAGGCAGCACGACGAGGGCATTACCTTCGGTGGCGACACCCGGCCGCCCAGCACGGCCGATGAGGTTCGAGAATTCATTGACCGAGAAGACGGTATTTGAGCGATGGACGCTCGGGATCAGCAGCGTATTTACGGGGATATTGACTCCCTCGGAGAGTGTCGAGGTAGCGATCACCACGCGGACATTACCGCGATCGATCGCCACCTTGAGTCGCCGTGCCAAAAGCCCCGGCATCTGGCCGTGATGGACCGCGATTCCGTGCGCCAGCAGGCGATATTCGAAGGACGCCGTCGTGAAATAGTCCTCGGCCGCAGCGAGGCAGCTCTGCCAGTGGGGGTCGCCGTCGGCCACGGACCAGTAATTGGGAAGCGCGACTTTTGCCCTGATCCAGCCTTCGAGCAGATCGGCGCAATTCTCGGCAAAGGAACTGACATTCTGCGTCAGCGAGATCATCACG
>DAIDKG010000075.1 GCA_027450125.1 Bordetella sp.
GCATGCAAGCCATCTGCGAAGCTGAGATCGAGACGACCCCGTTTCTGGCTGAAGGCACCTCGTGGGCGATGCCGTGCGTGATGGCCGGGTTGATGGTGTATTTGGCGACATAGCGCCGCGCCCGGATATTGTCGGCCAGCCCGTCGCCGGGCAGGGCGCCGCGCTGGGCCTTCATCTTGTGGGCCGTCTGCCAGGTGCGCAGGATGGTCTCGCCGATGCGTCCCATGGCCTGCGAGTCCGACGACATCATCGAAATCGCGCCCAGGTCGTGCAGGATGTCTTCGGCCGCGATGGTCTCGCGGCGGATGCGCGACTCGGCAAAGGCCACGTCCTCGGCGATGCCGGCATCCAGGTGGTGGCACACCATCAGCATGTCCAGGTGCTCGTCCACCGTGTTCACGGTGTAGGGCCGCGTCGGGTTGGTCGAGGAGGGCAGCACGTTGGCGTGGCCCGCGATCTTGATGATGTCGGGCGCGTGGCCGCCGCCCGCACCTTCGGTGTGGTAGGTGTGGATGGTGCGGCCGGCGATGGCATCCACCGTGGCCTCGATGAAGCCGCCCTCGTTGAGCGTGTCGGTGTGGATGGCCACCTGCGTGTCGGTCTGGTCCGCGACCGACAGCGCGCAGTCGATCGCGGCCGGCGTCGAGCCCCAGTCCTCGTGCAGCTTCAGGCCGATGGCCCCGGCCTCGATCTGCTCGACGAGCGGACCGGGCCGGCTGACGTTGCCCTTGCCCAGCAGGCCGATATTGATGGGCCAGCCGTCCACGGCGGCCAGCATCTGCTCGATGTGCCAGGGTCCGGGCGTGACGGTGGTGGCGTTGGTGCCGGTGGCCGGGCCGGTGCCGCCGCCCAGCAGCGTGGTGATGCCGGCGGTCAATGCCTCGTCGATGAGCTGCGGGCAGATGAAGTGCACGTGCGAATCGATGCCGCCGGCGGTCAGGATCTTGCCCTCGCCGGCGATGACCTCGGTAGCCGCGCCGATGACGATGTCCACGCCCGGCTGGATGTCTGGGTTGCCGGCCTTGCCGATGCGCAGGATGCGACCGTCCTTGATGCCTACATCGGCCTTGACGATGCCCCAGTGGTCGAGGATGAGGGCGTTGGTGATGACGGTGTCGGCCACTTGCGCGGCCATGCGCTGCGACTGGCCCATGCCGTCGCGGATGACCTTGCCGCCGCCGAATTTCACTTCCTCGCCGTAGACGGTGTAGTCGCGCTCGACGGCGATCAGCAGGTCCGTGTCGGCCAGCCGCACCCGGTCGCCTGTGGTCGGTCCGAACATTTCCGCGTAGGCGCGGCGCCCGATCTTGCTCATGATTGCAGTTTCCCCATGATCTTGCCGGCAAAGCCATAAACGGCGCGTTCGCCCGCGAGTTCGACCAGCTCCACCGTGCGCGACTGGCCCGGCTCGAAACGCACGGCGGTGCCGGCGGTGATGTTCAGGCGAAATCCGCGCGCGGCCGCCCGATCGAACTGCAGCGCGTCGTTGACTTCATGAAAGTGGTAGTGCGAGCCCACCTGCACGGGGCGGTCGCCGGTGTTGGCAACCGTCACGCTACAGGTGGTGCGCCCGGCGTTGAACTCGATTTCGCCGTCCAGCGGCAGGATTTCTCCGGGAATCATGGTGCGTCCTCGCGATGGATGAAGTCAGGCGATGGGGTGGTGCACGGTGACCAGCTTGGTGCCGTCGGGAAACGTGGCTTCGATCTGCACGTCGGGGATCATCTCCGGGACGCCCTCCATGACGTCGTCGCGGGTGAGCAGGGTGGTCCCGTAGTCCATCAGATCGGCCACGCTGCGGCCGTCGCGCGCGCCCTCCATCAGCGCGGCGCTGATGTAGGCCACTGCTTCGGGATGATTGAGCTTGAGGCCGCGCGCGCGGCGCCGCTCGGCCAGGAGCGCGGCGGTAAAGATCAGCAGTTTGTCTTTTTCTCGCGGAGTCAGTTTCATGATGAGACGACTGTGTGGGGTGTCGAAGGAAAGGAGTTCAGGTGGCCCAGAGGCGCAGGGCCCGACCGGGAACGCCGTGGACCAGCGGCCGCAGCCGCAGCCACAGTTGTTTGAAAAGCCGCTGCATGGATTCGGGTTCGCGGGCGATGGCGCGCACCAGCAGCAGGCCGCCGGGCAGGGCGGTGGCGCCGGCGCGCAGTGCGTCGTCGAAAGGCAGAAAATCGGCCAGCGATTGCGCCAGATCGGGCGTGCAGGCCGGCCCCGCGGCCCAGAGCGTGCCGTAGGCGGGACGGCCGTCCAGGCCTTGCGGGGCATCGAGCATGGGACTGGCGCTGTGCAGGAGCTGTCGTTCCTCCCAGAGCGGTCGCCCATCCGGTCCGACGATACGCGTCAGCGTACGCAGGCTGGCGCGATTCCAGGTCTCGCCGCTGGCGCGGCGGCCGAGCAGCGCGGCGTCCCAGCCCAACGCCGTGGCGCCGGCTTCAAGCCGCACCGTCAATTGCTGGCGCGCATGGCTGTCGTCGAAGAAGATGTTGTCCAGC
>DAIDKG010000076.1 GCA_027450125.1 Bordetella sp.
GCAAGGCCGCGGCGGCCGGGGCAAACATGAATTGCACCTGCTCGCTCAAGGTGTCCTGCAGTGCAGGCGTGTCGCCCTTGTACGGTACATGAATGAATTTCGCACCGGTCTGCTTCTGCAGGAGCTCGCCCTGCATGTGCAGAATCGTTCCCGTGCCGCCGGAGGCGAACGCGATTCTTCCCGGCGCGGCCAGGGCCGCGGCGACCAGCTCCCCGACCGATTTGTACGGCTGCCTGGCGCCCACGACCAGGATGTGCGGAATGGTGCCGACGGTAGTGATCGGAGCGAAAGAGCCGATGGGGTCGTAGTTGAGCTTGCCCATCAGGTGGGGGGCAATAGCCTGGGGGCCGATGGACGTTCCCAGCAGTGTCAGGCCGTCCGGCGCGCTGCGCGCGACAAAGGATGCGCCGATGGTGCCGGTGGCGCCCGGCCTGTTTTCCACGATCACTTTCATGGAAGACTGCAGGCCGAGCTGCTGGGCAATGCTGCGGCCCAGGACGTCGGTGCTGCCGCCCGCGGGATAGGGCACCACCCATACGATGGGCCTGCCATCCGGCCAGTCGCTCGCGGCTCTGGCGATCATGGGCAGGGCCGCGGCGCCGGCAAGGAAGCGCCGGCGAGTCAAGCGAGGGAGACGGAACGATGCGTCCATGTGTTTTCCTTCTGATGTGTGGGTTCGGCAGCGAAGCCGTAGAGCGTCGCGGGATTCGTGACCAGAATGCGTTCGAGCGTGGCGGCATCGCCGGCCCATCGGCTCAGCCGGTCCAGTTGCAGCGCGTCGTCGGGCATGGGCTGCATGCCTGCCGACGCCGTGGCATGCGGCCAGTCGCTGCCCCAGACCACCCGGTCAGGCGCCGCGTCGATATAGCTGCGCGCCAGGTCATCCAGGTCGGGATCGTCGGCTCGGCCGATATCGCTGACGATGTAGCCTCCGGAGAGCTTGACCCAGGCCAATCCGTCGCGCAGCAGCGCCACCAGGACGGCATGGGCCGGCTGGCGGAACACGGGCTGGCGCAATGCCGGATGGCGCAACGCCTGGCCGGGATTGATGCGCCCCATGTGGTCGAACACCAACTGCACAGGAAGCCGGCGAAGACGATCGGCTATTTGCGCCAGGAGACTGGGAGGCATCAGCAGCTGGATGTGCCAGCCCAGATCCTTGACGCGTCGAGCCAGGGGCTGGAGATCGTCGAGCGTGTTGGCCACGCCCAGCGAAAGATTCAGGCGGATGCCTCGTACGCCCGCCTCGTGCAGCGCCAGCAACTGCGCGTCGCTCTGCGTGCCGTCGATGACCGCCACGCCGCGTGCTGCCTGTCCCAGCTGGGCCAGGCCCTGCAGCATCGCGCGATTGTCGTAGCCGTAAGTCGACGGCGTCACCAGCACCGCGCGCTGCAATCCCAGGCATTGCTGCAAGGCCCGGTACTGAGCCGCCGAAGCATCGGGCGGCACCAGCTTTGCGGTGGGCGCCGCCGGAAAGCGGCTGTCATAGACATGCACGTGGCAGTCGCAAGCCCGCCGCGCAATGACCGTGCGGGGAGCCGTCGTCGTGGAGGTGTAGGCAAACGTGGCCATGGCATGCCTGGATCAGTCGATGTGCGCGCCGGATTCCTTGACCAGCTCACCCCAGCGGATCCGGTCCTTGTGGATCAGGGCGGCAAAGCCCTGAGGGCTGCTGATGTCGACCTGGGCGCCCTGGGACTTGAATTGCTTTTCGATCTCCGGCGACTTCAATGCCTTGACCAGGGCATCGTTCAGCGTCTTGACCACAGCGGCCGGCAGATGCGCCGGACCGAGCAGGCCGAACCAGGTGATTCCCTCGAAGCCCGGATAACCCGATTGCGCGAACGAAGGCACGTCCGGCAGGTCGTCGGAGCGCTTGAGCGAAGTGACCGCCAGCGCGCGCACGATCCCGCTGCGAATGGGACCGATCAAGGTCGGTACCGACGACATGTACATGTCGACGCGGCCGCCGATGACATCGGTCAGGCCTTGCTCGGCGCCCTTGTAGGGAACGTGCGTGACCTGGATCCGCGCGTCTTTCTGGAATTCCACGGTCGACAAGTGGGCCACCGTGCCGATGCCCGATGTCGCGACCGTAAGCGAGCCGGGTTTGGCCTTGGCCGCCTTGACCACGTCGGCCAATGTTCTGAAGGATGACTTGGCGCCGGTGACCAGTACCAGCGGAGCCTGCGCTACCAGGCCGATGGGCGTCAGGTTCTTTTCCGGGTCGTAGGGCAGGTGGGCATACAGCGTGGGGTTGATGGCCAGGTTGCTGGTCTGGCCCAGCACGATGGTGTAGCCGTCGGGGGCGGCTTGGGCAGCCACATTGACTCCGATGTTGCCGCCCGCGCCGGGGTGGTTTTCAACGACGAAGCTCCAGCCGGTATCGGCGCCGATCCTGGAGGCGACTTCACGTGCCAGCGCATCGGTGCCGCCGCCGGGGGGGAAAGGCACGATCAGGCGGATGGGCTTGTCGGGATAGGCCGCTTGTGCGCTCAGGGGCAGAACGGCACAGATCAGCGCGGCGGCTGTCAAAGCATGACGTACGAATTTCAATTTTGTCTCCGGGTTTATTTTTTTGAATGCGACGGCATTGTGTCTCTTTGTTCTGCACAATACAATGACGTTTCGTATAGCAATACATGTTCTATCAGATGAACAATATGGATGATTCAAAAAATGCGGAATCGACGCCCGAAGATGGCGTGATTGCAGTCAGGCGCGCCATGCGCGTCCTGGAAGCCTTCGGCGGGGAGAACGCCTATCTGTCGCTTGCGGAATTGAGCCGGCGTACGGGCTACCACCGTTCCACCGTGTTGCGCCTCGCGCGCACGCTGGCTTTGGATGACTACCTTGCACAGCAGCCGGACGGCTCGTGGCGGCTCGCCCATGCGGCGGGCTGGCTAGGGGCGTGCTATCAGGCAACCTTCAACGTGCATGACGTGGTCGAGCCCATGCTGCGGGATCTTTCCATCGCCACCGGCGAAAGCGCGACGTTTTATGTGCGCGAAGGCAACCAGCGCATTTGCGTGGCGCGTATCGATGGTTCCAAATCCATCCGCCATCATGTCCGCGTGGGGTTGACCCTTCCGCTCGAACTGGGCAGTCCGGGCCGTGTGCTGCTGGCTTTTTCTGGAGCCGAGGGCGAGCCCTATGAATCGATCCGCCGGGCGGGCTACGCCACGTCTTTGGGTGAGCGGGATCCCGAGGTCTCCAGCATCTCGGCGCCCGTTTACGGCATTCAATGGAAACTGCTGGGGGCGATCGGCATTTCCGGGCCCACGTCCCGCCTGACGAGCCAGATGCTGATCAAGCACAAGGAAGCCGTTCTGTCCGCCGCCAGCAGCATGTCGCGAGCCATGATGGGCGTACGCCAGGATGGGGCCCATCGCAGGCGCTGATCCGGCGCACGCCGGACGTCGCGAGTGGGCGCGTCCTCAATACCGCTGCGCCGTCTCGTGCTCCTGCAGGATGCGCTGGTACAAGGCGTAGCGTTGCGGCGGGATCCGTCCGTCCTGCACCGCGGCCACCACGCCGCAGCCCGGCTCGTGCCGATGGCTGCAGTTGTAGAAGCGGCAATGCTCGATATGCGGCAGGAATTCCGGAAAGCCGCGCACGATGTCTTCGTGCGACAGGTGCGAGAGGCCGAAAGCCTGGAATCCGGGTGAGTCGATCAGGTCGCCGCCCGGCGCCGGCAGGTGGTAGAGCCGCGTGCTGGTGGTGGTATGTCGGCCCATGTCCAGGGCAGTCGAGTATTCCTGCGTGGCGGCCCGAGCTTCGGGTACCAGCGCGTTGAGCAGGGTGGACTTGCCCATGCCGCTCTGGCCCAGCAGCAGGCTCGTCTTGCCGGCCAGGTGCGGCGCCAGGAGTTCGCGCACGGCCTGCGGCTGTTTGGCGCTCAGTTCGACGACGGGGACGTCCAGGGCTTGCAAGGGTGCCAGCCGTTCGCGCGCTGCGGCCAGGCCGTCGACCAGGTCGGCCTTGTTGAGCACGATCAGCGTGGCAATGTCCGAGCTCCAGGCCCCGGCCAGCGCCCTGCCGGTCAGATCGTCGGAAAACGTGGGCTCCACCGCCACCACGATGAGCAACTGATCGACGTTGGCGGCGAATTGCTTGGAGCGCATTTCATCGGAGCGGTAGAGCAGGTTGCGGCGCGGCAGCACCGCGTCGATGGCGCCTTCGTCCTGGCCCTGGAGCGTGATGCGCACGTAGTCGCCCACGGCGGCGCCGGTCTTCTTGCCGCGCGGAAAGCATTGCCGAACGCTGCCATCGGGCAATTCCACGCGGTAGTGGCGGCCGTGCGCGGCGATGATGCGTCCTTCCGTCATGCGGCTCCCATGGCGCCGTGCGCCGCCCCGGCCAGGGGCGCGAACGGTGCGGGACGGTCGGGCGCGCTCATGCCTGCAGCAGATGCCGGATGCGCACAGAAGCGGGCGGATGGCTGTCGTAGAAGGCCGAATGCACCGGGTCGGGCGTGAGTGTGGCGGCGTTGTCGTCGTACAGCTTGACCAATGCCGATACCAGTTGCGCCGCCGAACTTTGCCTGGCGGCGAAGCGGTCGGCCTCGAACTCGTTGCGGCGCGAGTACCAGCTGCCCAGCGGAGTGAGCAGGAAGGTGAAGACCGGCAGCGCCAGGAAAAAGAGCAGTAGGGCCAGGGCATTGTCGCTGCCGTCGCCGCGCGGCAAGGCCCCCAGCCCGGCATAGAACCACGGCTGCTGCGCCAGCCAGCCCAGCAGGGCGAAGAAAACCAGCGCCAGCACGAAGCTCATGACGATGCGGCGGACAATGTGCCCGTGCGCGAAATGCCCCAGCTCGTGGGCCAGCACGGCCTCGATCTCGTCGGCATTCAGGCGCGCGAGCAGGGTATCGAAGAACACGATGCGGCGCGCCTTGCCGAAGCCGGTGAAATAGGCGTTGCCGTGGCTGGAACGCTTCGAGCCGTCCATGACGAAGAGGCCGCTGGAGCGGAAGCCGCAGCGGACGAGCAAGGCCTCGATGCGGGCCTTCATTTCACCCTCTTCGAGCGGCGAGAATTTGTTGAACAGCGGCGCGATCCAGGTCG
>DAIDKG010000077.1 GCA_027450125.1 Bordetella sp.
TGGGCCAGTGTCTGGGGGATCATGGCGGCGCGGGTCTCTGGCGTTTTGCGGGGCTGTGCGGCTTTGCCGGCGCCTGGGTAACCGCCGCAGCGCGTCTGGCCGGCAGCCAGTTGGGTTCGCCCGATGTGTCCTGGGCCTGCATCTGCATGCGGTATTCGAAACGGTCGGGGCGATACAGGGCATGCAGCAATTCCACCGGCCGGCCCTGCCTGTCGCGCACCAGGCGGTTCAGGCTCAGCAGCGCCGAGCCTACGGGAATGTCCAGCGCGGCAGCGGCGGCGGGCTCGGCCAGCGTGGCGGAAATGGCCTGCTCGGCCCTGGCCACCTCGATGCCCAGGTCGCGAAAGATGGCCAGCAGCGGCCGCGCGCCCAGCTGCTGGCGCGAGATGCGCCGCGCGATGTCTTGCGGGACGTGGGTAGTGAGATAGGAGAAAGGCAGGCTGTCGTGGCTGCGCACGCGTATCGAGCGGCTGACCGATGCGCCGGCAGGCAGTTCCAGCCGCTGGGCGATGTGCGCGGGAGCAGGCACGACCTGCAGTTCCACGAGCCGGACGCGGGTCTGCATGCCCATCCGGTCGAGGTGGGCCATGAGCGCATCGATGTCGGCGGCGTGCCCCGCGGCGGCCGCGGGCTCGGCGAAGGTGCCGCGTCCCTGCTGCCGCCGGATCAGCCCCTCGTCTTCCAGGGTCTCAAGCGAACGCCTGATGGTGAGCCGCGAGACGCCGAATTCGGCCGCCAGCGCGTTCTCGCCGGGCATGGGCGCATCGTGGGCGTACCCCCCGGCGGCCAGGCGCTGCTTCAGCAGCAGGTAGACCTTGTGATAGAGCGGCAGGGGCGTGTCGGACATGGCGGGAAACTCGGGTACGCGAAGCGCCAGCTTACTCGGCCTTGGCGCCGGTGTACTTGACCAGTTCGGCGTAGCGGGCGATGTCCTTGCGGATGAACGCGGCCAGATCCGCGGCGCTGCCGCCCACGGGGATGGCGGCTTCGCGCTCGAGCGTCTTGCGAAATGCCGGGTTCTGCAATGCCTCGCGCGCGGCGCGATTGAGCGCCACCAGCGTGGCCGGCGGCAGATGGGCCGGGCCCAGCAGGCCGAACCAGGCGCTGGACTCGAAGCCCGGGATGGTCTTGCCGATGGGCGGCACGCCGGGGAACTCGGGCAGCGGCTGCGGGCTGGTCACGCCCAGGGCGCGCAGCGAGCCGCTGCGCACGTGCTGCAGCACGTTGACCGAACTGGCGAACATCATGTCCACCTGTCCGCCCAGCAGGTCGGTCAGCGCGGGATTGGTGCCCTTGTAGGGAATGTTGCGGATATCCAGTCCGGCCATCATCTTCATGCGCTCGCCCGCCATGTGCAGCGACGAGCCTATCGCGCCGATGCCCGCGGTGTACTTGCCGGGATGGGCCTTCACCTGCGCGATGAACTCGGGCATGGTGCGGGCCGGGAAATCCTTGCGCACCACCAGTACGCTGGGCACGGTCGCCAGCATGCTGATGGGCGTGAAGTCCTTGATCGGATCGAACGGCAGGTGCTTGTAGAGGCTGGGGTTGACCGAGAAACTGGTAAACGTGACCAGCAGCGTGTTCCCGTCGGCCTTGCTCTTGGCGACATAGTCGGCCGCGATATTGCCGCCGGCGCCCGGGCGGTTTTCCACGACGAGGGTGCGGTGCAGGATCGGGGCCATGTATTGGGCCATGCCGCGGGCCACCATGTCGGTGGTTCCGCCCGGCGGGGCGCCGACGATCAGCCTGATGGGGGCGTTGTCCTGCGCCGCCGCCGGGGCGGCGGATACGGACAGGGTGGCCAGCAGGGCCCAGGCGGCCAGGCGCAAAGCGGGGAAAGCCATGGTTTGTCTCCTTTTGTAGTGTTGTATTGATAATAATACAACTATACATCTTGTCGGGCAGGCGGAAAAACACGCCATGCGCCGCCTGGCTGCGGTGGGGCCGGGCCGGCCGCGCGCCGTGCGTTATTGCGCAGTCAAGGATGCCAAGGACTCGCGCAGGCAGGCGAGCGCGGTTTCCAGCCCCGCGTAGGCCCGTTCGCGCGCCTGGTCCAGGCGCTGGGCCTGTTCCAGCGTGGCCAGGGTGAAGCGCACGCCCTGGCCCGGCGCGCATTGCGCCAGCAAAGGCAGGTCGACGCTGATGACCTGCGCGATCTTGGAATAGCCGCCCGTGGTCTGGCGGTCGGCCATGAGGACGATGGGCTGGCCGTCCGCGGGCACCTGCACGGAGCCGAAACAGGCGGCCTCGGAAAGCATCTGGATTGCGCGGGTCTGGTGTATGCCGGGACCGGCGAGGCGGTAACCCATGCGGTCCGATGCGTGGCCGACGCGGAACTCGGCTTGCACGAAACGCTCGCGCGACGCGGCATCGAAGAGGTCCCAGTGCGCGCCGGGCAGCACCCGCAGCGCGTCGCGTGGCGCGCCGACCAGCGTGGCCGGCAGGTAGAGGCGCAACTGCCGCATGGTGGATTCGAGCGCGTCCAGGCCGCCGTCCGCGCCCCGCAGCGGACGGCGCAGGCCGACGACATCGCCCTTGGCCAGGGCGCGGCCGTGCAGGCCGCCGAAGCCGCCGCGCAGATAGGTGCTTTCGCTACCCATCACCGGTTCGATGGCGTAGCCGCCGTGCACGGCCAGATAGGCGCGCAGGCCGCGCCCGGCTTCGGCGCGCGGGGTAAACGCGAGCAGGTCGCCGGCGCGGGCCACTTGCGGGCGCATCATGGGCACGGGATCGCCGTTCAGGGTGGCGCCCAGATCCGCGCCGGCCAACGCGAAGCAGGCCGGGGCATCGAAGCGCAGAACCGGGCCGACCAGGGTGATTTCCAGCGTGGCGCGGGTCGCGGGATTGCCGACCAGCAGGCTGGCCAGGCGATGCGCTCGCTCGTCCATGGCGCCGTTCACGGGAACGCCCAGATGTTGATAGCCGATGCGCCCTCGGTCCTGGAAGGACGATTGCAGGCCGGGCTTGATGACGGTAATGCTCATCTGCCGTCGCCCCGCTTCATGCGGTCGTAGGTTTTGCGGTCCACGGCCTTGAAGCGCACGCGGTCGCCGGGCGCGAGCAGGGTGGCGGGCGAGCGTGCGGGGTCGAACAGGACCAGGGGCGTGGCGCCGATGATGTTCCAGCCGCCGGGCAGGCCGCCGGGATAGATCACCGATTGCCGGTTGGCGACCGCGACCGAGCCGGCGGGAATGTTCAGGCGCGGCGTGTCGCGGCGCGCAATGGCGAGTTTCTCGTCGTGCCCGCCGATGTAGGCGAATCCCGGCGCAAAGCCCAGCATGAAAACCATGTTGCCGGGCCGGGTGTGCAGTGCCACGACTTCGTCCTCGCCGATGCCGGCGTGCGCAGCCACT
>DAIDKG010000078.1 GCA_027450125.1 Bordetella sp.
GCCCGGATTCTCGAACCAGGCCTTGTCGCCGGGATTGAGCAGGACCGCACAGTTGAGGTTGAACGCCTGCTGCGCGCCGCTGACGATGAACACCTGCTCGGGCTCGCATGCCAGCCCGCGGTTGGCCCGCAGATGGTTGGCGATGGCCCGGCGCAGCGGGAAATACCCCTCGGGGTCGCCGTAGCCCATGATCACGTCGCGCTTTTCGCGATAGTGGCGGGAGATGAGGCGGGACCACTGCGCCATCGGGAAGGCGTCGAACGCAGGCATGCCGGTCGTGAACGCCTTCCTCTCGTGCGGTATGCGCGTCACGAAACGGTCCATTGCCTGCTCGATGTCGCGCGACAGGCGCAGGTTGTCGCGCCGTCGGGCCAGCATGTCGGAGGAGGGCGCAGGCAGTTTCTGCAGGTGCGAGCCGAGTGTCGCGCAGACAAATGAGCCGGCGCCGGTACGCGAATCGATCAGGCCTTCTTCGGTTAGGCGCTCGAAGACGTAGTTGATGGTGGTGCGCGAAACGTCCAGCTCCAGGGCCAGCGTGCGGCTGGACGGCAGGCGTTCGCCGGCCCGCAGCACTTCGGAAAAAATCATCTTGCGTATGGCGGCATAGATCTGGGTGCTGATGGTCTGCGACGATTTCCTGTCGATGGCGATGGACGTGAGCAGCGCGCCGCCTGCGATTTTCACCATGGCTGCATCCCCGAAGTGGTATCTCAATTTATCCAGAATGGATATTAACGGCAGACCGCTCGTTGCTTACCATTTTGTCCATGGTCGAACTCTGGATGCGATGCGGGCCCCGGCGGGCCGGTCTCGTGTCGCCACTATGAAGATCCAAAGCATAGAAACCTTCAGCACCGCGGACGTGGGCCTGGTGCGTGTGCGTACCGACGATGGAGCCCTGGGCTGGGGGCAGCTGTCGCCCTATCACGCGGACATCGCCGCGACGGTGCTGCACCGGCAGGTCGCGGTCCACGCCTTGGGGCAGGACATCGCCGATCTCGCGCAGCTGGACGACCTGCTCGATCGCATTTACGAGAAAGAATACAAATTTCCGGGTTCGTATATGTGCCGGGCGCTGGGCGGACTGGATACGGCGATCTGGGACTTGCACGGCAAGCTGCAGGGCAAGAGCGTCTGCGAGCTGCTGGGCGGCACGCCCCGGCCCATCCGGGCCTACGCCTCCAGCATGAAACGCGACATCCCCCCCGAACAGGAAGCCGAGCGGTTTCTGCGCCTGCGGGATCGGCACGGCTACGATGCCTTCAAGTTCCGCATCGGGGCCGAGTGCGGCCGCGGCCGCGACGAGTGGCCCGGCAGGACGCAGAAGATCGTTCCCATGATCCGCGCCGCGTTGGGCGACCAGGTGGATCTTCTGGTCGATGCCAACAGCTGCTACGGCCCCGATCAGGCGATCGAAGTGGGCCAGCTGCTGCAGGCGAACGGCATATGCCATTTCGAGGAGCCCTGCCCATACTGGGAACTGGACTGGACCCGGCGAGTGGCCCAGTCGCTTGCGCTGGACGTGACGGGCGGCGAGCAGGACAACAACCTGGCCCTGTGGAAACACATGATCCAGTCGCGCGTGGTCGACGTGGTGCAGCCGGACATCTGCTACCTGGGCGGTATCGCCCGCACGCTGCGCGTAGCCCGGATGGCGCAGGCAGCCGGCTTGCCGTGCACGCCGCATTCGGCCAACCTGTCGCTGGTCACCATCTTCACCCTGCACTTGATGGGTGCGATCGAGAACGCGGGGCCCTATGTCGAATTTTCGATCGAGGAGGCCGACTACTATCCCTGGCAATATGGCATCTATTCGGAGTTTCCGGTGGCCAGGGACGGCAAGGTGCAGATTCCTCAGGAGCCGGGCTGGGGCGTGCAGATCAACCCCTCCTGGCTGGAACACGCCGACTACCGGATCAGCCAGGTCCCATAGCGGGGGCGCAGGCCCCGGCTCGCTCAGAGGAAAGCCGACGGTGAAACTCGAAGATCATGTCCAGCAAGCGCTGCGCACCGGCACCCTGCCCGGTTTGCCCGATCGGCCTTACATCGACGGGCGTTGGTGCGCGCCGGCGTCGGACCTATGGATGGAAACCTTCGATCCGGGTACGGGCAAGCCGTTCGCGCGGGTTGCGGCCTGCGGCCAGGACGAGGTCGACGCCGCCGCCGAGTCCTGTCTGCGCGCGTTCAAGAATGACTGGGGCCGTGCCGATCCGGCCGAGCGCGCCCGGGTGCTGCGCCAGGGCGCGGCCCTGGTCCGCGCGCACGCGGACCGCCTGGCCGTGGTGGAGACGCTCGATTCGGGCAAGCCCTTGTCCGAATCGCGCGACGACGTCGAAACCGCGGCCCGGTTGCTGGACTACTACGGCGGCGCGGCGGACAAGCTGCAGGGCGATTCGATTCCGCTGGGCAGCAAATTCGTTTCCTACAACATGCTCGAGCCGGTGGGCGTGACCGCGCACATCGTGCCCTGGAATTTCCCCCTGTTCACCATGGTGCGGGGCGTGGCACCGGCCCTGGCCGCGGGATGCACGGCCATCGTCAAGCCGGCCGAAACCACCTCGCTCACGGCGCTGATGCTGGCCGACCTGCTGCACCAGGCCGGTCTGCCCGCCGGCGCGTGCAACGTGATCACGGGCACAGGACAGGCCGTGGGCGATCCGCTCAGCCGCCATCGCGCGGTACGCCACGTCACGTTCACCGGATCGGTCGCCACGGGCAGGCAGGTCATGCGCAACGCCGCCGAACATGTCGCCAGCGTTACGCTGGAGCTGGGAGGGAAATCCCCGGCCGTGGTGCTGGCCGATTGCGACCTGGACCATGCCGCGCAGGACATGATCGAGGCCATCTACCTGAACGCCGGCCAGGTCTGTTCGGCGGGATCGCGTCTGGTGATCGAGCGGCGCGTGCACCAGGACTTCCTGGAGAAGTTCATCGCCAGGGCGCGCGGCCTGACCCTGGGCCACGGATTGAAGAACCCCAATGTCGGCGCCATCAATTCCGCGCGGCAGCTGGACCGGATCGCCGCGATGGTCGACGGCGCGCGGGCACGCGGCATACGGGTGGCCACGGGGGGCGGACGCACGGTCGATCCCGGCAGCGGCGTGGGCTGGTTCTACGAGCCGACCGTGCTGGACTCGGTGCCGGCCTCGGATCCGGCCGCACGCGAAGAAATCTTCGGCCCGGTCCTGGCCGTGCAGGTGGTGGACGATGCGCAGGAAGCGCTGGCGGTCGCCAATGACAGCGATTATGGCCTGGTGGCCTGCGTCTACACGCGCGACATCCAGAAGGCCCTGAGCCTGGCGCGCGACATCGACGCAGGGCAGATCAGTGTCAATCAATACTTTGCTGGAGGGATATACACACCGTTCGGCGGCAACAAGCTGTCGGGCTTCGGCCGCGAGAAGGGGCTGGAGGCCCTGCGCAATTACTGCCGCGTCAAGAACGTGACGCTGCGCATCTGAGCGGGCATGGCCGACTACGACTACATCATCGTCGGCGCCGGCTCGGCGGGCTGCGTCCTGGCGAACCGCCTGAGTGCCGACGGACGCCATCGCGTCCTGCTGCTCGAGGCGGGCGGCAGCGACCGGCGCTTCTGGGTCCAGGTGCCCATAGGCTACGGCAAGACCTACTACCAGCAGGCCGTCAATTGGCGCTACATGACGCAGCCGGTGCCGGGCCTGAACCACCATCCCAGCTATTGGCCCCGCGGCAAGGTGCTGGGCGGCTCCAGCTCCATCAACGCCATGGTCTACATACGCGGCAATGCGCTGGACTACGACGCCTGGGAGCGCGCCGGCAATCCGGGCTGGGCCTACCGCGACGTCCTGCCGTATTTCATCCGGTCGGAAACCAACACGCAGGGGGCCGGCCCCTATCACGGCGGCAGCGGGCCGCTGCATGTGGCCGACGTCTCGCGGGATCTGCATCCCTTATGCCAGGATTTCATCGAGGCGGGCCGCCAGGCCGGCCTGGACCGCAATCCCGATTTCAACGGCGCGCAGCAGGAGGGAGTCGGCCTGTATCAGCTGACGGTCAAGGACGGCCTGCGCATGTCGGCGGCCCGGGCATACCTGCATCCGGCCATGCGCCGGCCGAATCTGCAGGTCCTTACGCACGCCCATGCCACCCGGGTGCTGTGCCAGGCGGGGCGAGCGGTCGGCGTGCAATACGCACACGGCGGCCGGCACCTGGATGCGATGGCCAAGCGGGAGGTCATACTTTGCGGCGGCGCCGTCAACTCGCCGCAATTGCTGCAGCTCTCGGGCATCGGACCCGCCGAGATCCTGCGGGAGGCAGGCATCGGCATCGTCTGCGCAAGCCCCGCGGTTGGCATGAATCTGCAGGATCATATCGGCGTGGACTATCTTTTCCGCAGCCGCAAGAAAACCCTGAAC
>DAIDKG010000079.1 GCA_027450125.1 Bordetella sp.
CTGTCATCACGGAAAGTGAGCCGCGGATGGGCCCTCAGGCGTGCGCCCGGCAAGGCGTGAATGCTCGTCGCGGTGCCGCTGGGCCTGCGCCTGGCGCCTTGCCGCGGTTCAGGCGGCTTCGATCGCCTTGAGCGCGGCCGCAAAGCGCGGATCGTTCAGATACGCGACATTGAATCGCAGCCAGGGCGAAGGACTGTCGCCACGCGGAGAGAATACGGTGCCCGGCGCGAGAATGACGCTGTGATCGAGCATCCTGCGCGCCAGCGCGATCGAATCGTCGTGCCCCGGCAGGCGCGCCCATAGATACAGGCTTTGCTCGGTGGGCCGGTAGATCGCCGCGCCGACATCTTCGAGCGCCTTGATGCCGGCCGTCGTCGCGCGCCGCAGTTTTTCCTGCATGCGGTTGGTATGCCGCAGGAAATGGCCTTCGCTCAGGATCACCTCCAGCGTCCGCTCGCAGTACTCCGAACTGCTGACGTGCGTGAGCATCTTTACGTCGGCCAGATCGCTGGCCAGTTCCTGGTCGCAGGCGAGAAATCCCACTCTGAGCGAGGCCGACACCGACTTGGAAAAACTGCCGATATAGATCGTGCGGCGCAGTTGGTCGAGGGTGGCGATGCGCGCCATCGGGCGCGGCTTGAGGTCGGCGAGCGCATCGTTCTCGACGACGATCAGATCGTGCGCCTCGGCCAGCCGCAGGATCTGGTGGGCCTTCGCGGCGCTGGTGTCGGTCGCGGTGGGGTTGTGTCCCACCGACTGGGTGAAAAAGAGCCTGGGCCGGTACTGCTTGACCAATGCTGCCAGCGTGTCGATGTCGGGGCCGTCCTGCAGGCGCGGTACGCCGAGCATATTGATGCCGCTCAGCTTGAGCTTGCCGAACAGCGTGTAATAGCCCGGATCGTCGACCAGCACGGCATCGCCGGGCCGCGCGAAGTAGCGCAGCACCAGATCCATCGCCTGGTTGGCGCCATGGGTCAGGACGATCTGCCGCGGCGTCGCATGAATCTCGTAGCCCGCCAGCTTTTGCTGCAGGTGCTGTCGCAGCGGCAGATAGCCGTAGCGGCTGCCGTAGCGGAACAGCGAGCCCACGCCGGTGCGCACGACGCGCTGGTGGAACTGGTCCAGCCGCGTTTCCTCCAGCCATTTGATGGGCGGAAATCCCTCGCCCAGGTTCAGGAATTCGGCCTTGCTGCGCAGTTGCTCGCGCATCAGCCAGACGATGTCCATGGCGCGGTCCAGCGTCGAGGTTTCGGCATCGTCGGTGCGCGTGCGCGCCGAGCGTGCGGCGACGAAAAAGCCGGCGCCGCGGCGCGGCTCGATCAGGCCTGCCGCCGTCAGGATGTCGAACGCGCTGATCACCGTGTTCTTGGAACAGCCGTTGCCGGCGGCGTATTCGCGGATCGACGGCAGCTTGTCGCCGGGTTTGAGCAGCTCCGCTTCGATTTGTCCGGCCAGGTTGTCCGCGATCGATCGCGCCAGGCCCGATCCCGGTTGTGCCATATCGAATCCTTGTTGCACAGCAAGATGGGTGTTTAGGGTACACCGACGAAACTGTTCTAAGAAAGTGTGCCTTTTTATATGGGTACAGTTGGAACATTATTTGCCCATTCCAAGGCTGCCGGCAATCCGGCGGCGACCGATAAAACCAAGGAGACGGTTCAATGGGTATCGATTCGGCGCTTCCGAACTTCCGCAAGCTCACGCCTGCCCAGCGCCTGCGGCATGTCGCCGGCGCCGCCGGCCTGTCCGACGCCGATCAAGCGCTGCTGTCCCATCCCGGCGCCCTGCCGATCGACACCGCGGACGGCATGATCGAGAACGTCATCGGCACCTTCGAGTTGCCATTGGCCGTGGCGGGTTACTTCCAGATCAACGGCCGGGACGTGCTGGTGCCGATGGCGGTGGAAGAGCCGTCCATCGTGGCGGCCGCGTCGTTCATGGCCAAGCTCGCGCGCGTGGCCGGGGGGTTTCGCACATCGAGCACCGGACCGCTGATGCGGGCCCAGATACAGCTGCTCGACGTCAGCGATCCGCATGGCGCACGCCTGTGCATCCTCGAGCACAAGCGGGAGCTGATCGATCTGGCGAACAGCCGCGACAAGGTGCTGGTCGGCCTGGGCGGCGGCTGCCGCGACATCGAAGTCCATGTCTTTCCGGACACGCCGCGCGGCGCGATGGTGATCGCACACCTGATCGTCGATGTGCGCGACGCGATGGGGGCGAACACCGTCAACACCATGGCCGAGGCCCTTGCCGGCCGCATCGAACAGATCACGGGCGGCAAAGTGCGCCTGCGCATACTGTCCAACCTGGCCGACCTGCGCCTGGCCCGCGCGCAGGTGCGCTATGCGCCCGCCACGCTGGCCACGAAGGCGTATTCCGGCGCCGACGTGATCACCGGCGTGGTGGATGCGTATCTGCTTGCCGCCGTCGATCCCTACCGGGCCGCGACGCACAACAAGGGCATCATGAACGGCATCGATCCGATCATCGTGGCGACCGGCATCGACTGGCGGGCCGTGGAAGCCGGCGCCCACGCCTATGCCAGCCGCGGCGGACGCTACACCTCGCTGACGACCTGGGAGGTGGCTTCCAACGGCGATCTGGTCGGCACCATCGAGATGCCCATGCCGGTGGGCCTGGTCGGCGGCGCCACCAGGACGCACCCGCTCGCGCGGCAGGCGCTCAAGATCATGGACGTGAAGTCGGCGCAAGACCTGGGCGAAATCGCCGTCGCCGTC
>DAIDKG010000080.1 GCA_027450125.1 Bordetella sp.
GAGTTCGAGCTGGCGGTGCTCGCCGTGCGCGAGCGCGGCCGCCGGCATCTGCATGCGCGCGCCCAGCCCCACGCGGTTCAGAAGTTCGCGTGCCGGATCGAGCAGCGCGGCTTGGACAATGGCCGGCTTCCAGGCGCCGAAGCTGTGGCCCTGCACGGCCTGCACGGCTACCAGCACGTTCTGGAGCGCGGTGAATTCGGGGAAGATCGATGTGATCTGGTACGAACGCGCGAGCCCGGCCCGAGCGCGCTTGTCGATGGGCAGGGCGGTGATGTCGCGCCCGTCGAAATGAATCGTGCCTGAGTCCGGGCGCAGTTCGCCGGACAGTTGGGCGATCAGCGTGCTCTTGCCGGCGCCGTTGGGACCAATGATGGCATGCAGTTCGCCGGGGGCGACTTCGATGCTGAAGTGGTCGGTGGCCAGCAGGCCGCCATAGCGTTTGACCAGGCGGTCAGCGCGCAACAAGGTCATGTCTTGCCCTCCTGTGCGCCGGGGCCGCGCGAGAAGCGCGCTTGCATGACCTCGATCAATCCGTAGAGCCCGCGCCGCGACAGCAGCACCGACACGACAATGAGCGGCCCGAAAACGATCATCCAGTGCTCGGTCAAGGCTTTGAGCCCCTCCTCGGCGAGCAGCATCGCGGCGGTGCCCAGCAGCGGCCCGAAGAAGGAGCCGAGCCCGCCGAGCACCACCCTCACGATCAGCTCTCCCGAGGACGTCCAGGCCATGTAGGCCGGCGAAACGAAATGCGTGAGATTGGCGTAGAGCATGCCGGCCACGCCGCAGACCATGGCGCTGAGGACGTAGGCGGCGAGCTTGTAGCGCAGCGTGGGAAAACCCAGCGCGCGCATGCGGCGATTGTTCTGCCGAGCGCCGCGCACGACCATGCCGAAACGCGCCTGGACCAGCCGGCGGCCGGCCCACAGGCACAGGCAGAGCGCGGCAAAGGCGGTGTAGTAGAGCGTCGTGGGGTTGTCGAGCGTGACGCCGCCGAAGCGGCTGCCCGCGTTCACCGGCAGGCCGTCGTCGCCGCCGTATTGCCTGAGGCTGACGGCGAGGAAATAGAACATCTGTGCAAAGGCCAGCGTGATCATGATGAAGGCGATGCCGGTGGTGCGCAGCGAGAGCATGCCCGTGACCGCGCCGACGGCGGCGCACAGGAGCAGCGTAACGGCCAGGTGCACGAAGCCGTTGTCGATGCCGTAATACGAGAGGATGGCCACGACATAGGCCCCCAGGCCCAGGAATAGCGCGTGGCCGAAGCTGACCATGCCGCCGTAGCCGATGAGAAGGTCCAGCGACAGGGCCGCGATGGCGAAGATCACGATGCGGCCGAAGAGAATCAGATAGAACGGCTGATGTGCAAGCTGTGCGTAGACAGGCACCAGGGCCAGGGCTGCGAGGAGCAGAAGCGGCACGGCGATACGCAAGTCGAATTTCATGGTTCTTCAGCCGTGTTTGACCGTGAACAGGCCTTGCGGGCGTATTGCCAGCACTATGGCCATGACCAGGTAGATGAGCATCGAGGCCAGCGCGGGACCGGCGGTGTCGGCGGTGCTGCGATCGAACAGGCTGCGCAGCAGCGCAGGCAGCAGCGTGCGGCCCAGCGTGTCGACCACGCCCACGATGAGCGCCGCGAGAAAGGCGCCGCGCACCGAGCCGATGCCGCCGATGACGATCACCACCATCGTCAGGATCAGGATGGGTTCGCCCATGCCCGGCTGCACCGAAAGAATCGGGCCGGCCATCAGCCCGGCTACCCCGGCCAGGACCGCGCCCAGCCCGAACAGCAGGGAATTGAGCAGCGCGATGTTCACGCCCAGGGCGCCGACCATCTGCCGATGCGTGGCGCCGGCGCGGATCAGCATGCCCAGGCGTGTCTTGTGGATCAGCAGATAGCAGCCTGCGGCCACGGCCAGGCCGACCACGATGATGAGCAAGCGATAGGCCGGGTAGCTGATGCCCAGGAATTTGATGGCGCCCGAGAGCCGGTCGGGCACCTCCATGTAGTAGGGCGAGGCGCCCCAGATCATGCGCGCCAGTTCGTTGAAGAACAGGATGAGGCCGAAAGTCGCGAGCACCTGATCCAGGTGGTCGCGGTCGTAGAGCTTCTTGAGCGCGATGTATTCGACGGCCAGGCCGAGGGCGAGCATGGCCGGCACGAGCACGATGGCGGCCAGGACGAACGACCCGCTGTGGTTGTACACGGAAGCCGCGATGAAGGCTCCCATCATGTACAGCGAGCCGTGCGCCAGGTTGACGAAGTTCATGATGCCGAACACCAGCGTCAGGCCCGCGGCCATCAGGAACAGCAGCACGCCCAGCTGCAGGCCGTTCAGGCACTGCATCACAAAGAGCGCCAGGCTCATGCGCCGTCCCTGTCCGCGCCGGCCAGGCCCATCTGGCGCAGGATCGCGCGCGTAAGCGGGCTCGCGGCGTCATTCAGCGTCAGCACGAGGTCGAAGTGGTTGGTGCCCGGCATGGGCACGTAGGTTCCGGGAAAGCCCCGGGCGCGCCAGGCCGCCAGGTAATCGTCTGTCTGGCGCTTGAACTCCGCGGTTTCGGTCTCGCCGTAGGAGACGATCATCGGACAGCCCTGCATCGGCAGATGCATCATCGGACTGTTGCGCCGGGCATCGGCATCGGACAGCTTCATCCACGCATTGATGTGCGTGAGCGGGATGGGCGCAAGATCGAACAGGCCGGAAAGAGGGATCGCGCCGGCCACCACGTCTTGCGGAACGCCGTACTCGGCGTGCCAGCCGTCGGCAAGCATCATGCCCACCAGGTGTCCGCCGGCCGAACTGCCGCACACGTGGATGCGGCGCGCGTCGCCGTTATGCCGCGCAATGTTGCGATGGATCCAGGCCAGTGCGCGGCGGCACTGGTCGACGATGGTGTCCAGCGAAGCGCCGGGCGCCAGCGAGTAGTTCACCGCGACGACCGTGGCGCCGGCCTGTGTGAAAGTCGGCGCCATATTGCTTGAATCGCTCTTGTTGAGCGCGCGCCAATAGCCGCCGTGGATGAAGACGAAGACGGGCGCGCCGGGCCTGGCTGCGGGGAAGATGTCGAGCGCTTCGTCGGGATGATCGCCGTAGGCGACATCCAGTTCGCAGGGCAGGGCGGCGCGCGCCCTGGCGCTTTGCTCGGCGTATTGCGCCAGGATGTCCAGGACGTTGGGCGTGGTCGCGCGCGCGTTATATTGCGCGTCGAGCTCGGCCGCGCCGAAGTTTCGATATTGCGTCATGAGGCCTCGGAAGGTCAGGCCGCAGGCCCTGCCCGCATCGCCGCCGGCGCAGGCTGGCCTGCAGCGCGGGCATTACATCTTGCACTGCGCGGCGAAATCGGCGCGCTTCTTGATATGGATTTCGCCTTTGACGGCAAAGGCGGCCCCATCGGGACCCTTGACGACATCGACGCGATAGAACGGCGCCTCGGGGAACTGGTTGCTCGCGAACTTGAACGGGCCGCGCACCGACTGGAAGTCGGCGGCCTTGAGCGCAGTGCGCAGCGCGGCACGGTCGACCACGCTGCCGTGCGTCTTGGCGAGCGCCGAATCGATCAGGTTGGCCGCGTCATACGACTGCGCTGCATACATCGACGGCAAGCGATGGTATTTCTTTTCGAACGCGGCCACGAACTGCCTGTTCTCGGGATTGTCCAGGTCGGGCGAATACGGCGCGCTGGTCACCGCGCCGACGGCCAGTTCCTTGAGCGCGGGCAGCGTCGAACCGTCGATGGTCGCGACCGAGATGAGCGGAATCTTGCCCAGCAGGCCCGCCTGGCGATACTGCTTGACGAAGTTCACGCCCATGCCGCCGGGATAGAAAACATAGACGGCATCGGGCTTGGAGGCCTGCAGTTGCGCGATCTCGGCGGAGTAGTCGGGTTGGTTGACCTGGGTATAGACCTCGTCGATGATATGGCCCGTGTAGTCGCGCTTGAAGCCGTTTACCGCATCCCGCCCGGCCTGGTAGTTGGGCGCCATCACATACATGTTCTTGTATCCCAGGTCGGTCGAGAGCTGGCCGCCGGCCTCATGCAGCTCGTCGTTGTCCCACGAGGTGGAGAAGTAATTGGGCGAGCATTGCGCGCCGGCGATCGGCGCGGGACCGGCGTTGGACCCCACCATGATCACGCCGGCGCTGGTCACGCTCTTGTGTATGGCCATCATCACGTTCGAGAAGGTGATGCCGGTGATGATGGACACCTTGTCGCGCTCGACCAGCTTTTGCGCGGCCTGCACGCCTACGTCCGGCTTGAGCTGGTCGTCTTCCTTGATGACTTCGACCGGCGCGCCGCCGAGCTTGCCGCCTTTTTGCTCGATGGCGAGCATGAATGCGTCGTACTGGTCCTGGCCGAGTGCACCGCCCGGGCCGGACAGCGTGCCGATGAATCCGATCTTCACCGGCTCGGCGGCTTGCGCCCGGGCTCCGCCCGAGGCGATCGCCGCCGCGGCAGCGATCGCGCCGAGCACGGCTATGGTGGTATGTCGCATGGTCTTGATCCCCGTCATCCTGGTCTCCAGAGGAGCTGCTGTGAAAACGCCTGGCAACGTCCGGCCGCTTCTGCACGGCGGCCTGGCTGGAACGCAGCCGGGGCGCGTTATATTTAGTTTAGGCGTAAACTATTTTTTGAAAAGCGTAGTCGACGCATTTCTCTCATGCAAGCTATTTCGAGAGCACTGCGGGTAAGCCCGGATCTGCCTTGCGCGTCATAGGCCGAGTTCGAAAAATTCGATCGCGTTGCCGGCCATGATGCGGGGTCTGGCGGCCGCATCCAGGTTGTCGGCCTGCGCGCGTGATTCGCGGGTAGAAGTGCGCATGCATGTCGATCTTCTTCATCGCCCGGCCGCTCACAG
Source organism: Bordetella sp. (assembly GCA_027450125.1). Taxonomy (GTDB): domain Bacteria; phylum Pseudomonadota; class Gammaproteobacteria; order Burkholderiales; family Burkholderiaceae_B; genus Bordetella. The sequence goes on from DAIDKG010000080.1 coordinate 4,862, forward strand.
GCCTAGCGTCCGTTGGAGGCGCCAGATGAGCAGCCCCACTCATGTGGCGCCTCCAACGGAG
>DAIDKG010000081.1 GCA_027450125.1 Bordetella sp.
AATGGGTCGTCGGCGTCCAGGGTGGATATCAGGCGCAGGGCGACTGGCCCGATTTCAAGGACACGCAGTGGGTCGCCACAAATGGGCACTATGGATACGGCTGTGCCTGCCTGGACGCAATTCTCGATCCGCGCAAGCGCGAGATCATCCGCATCCGTGCCGCGCATGCCCGCCCGCTCAGCGCGTGCCGCCAAGATCCTGCGCTCAAAGGCCTGATGCCGTGACGGGCCGCGTCTTTGCGGGTTCCAGCGGATAAAGCGCCTGGCGGGCTCCGGCGCTCGATCCCGGGCGCCGACGGTCATGGGGCCGTGATTCGTTCGACGTGACCCAGCCAGCGCAGCGCCTGTTCCCGGCTGTCGCCGCACATGTCCGGGCTGGGCATGAGCGAACCGCATACGTCGGGCCGCAGCGGGCTGCCGAAGATCCTGCAGCGGTTGCCGTCGTCCAGCTGCGCACACCGCACGCCCGCTGGCTTGCCGCCAGGCATGCCCGGGATCGGACTGGAAATCGACGGCGCGATGCAGCACGCGCCGCAGCCCGGCCGGCAGGCCATCGTCCCGGCGGCGCTCATACCCAGCCCCGCCACCAGTACACCAGCAGGCCGGCATATTCCTTGATGATGGAACGGCTGGCCTCGAAAGCCCGGGCGTTGGGCAGCCAGGGAGAGACTGACCCGTCCGCGGGCAAGGTGATCTGCACCGGAGTCGGCACGGCAGTGGCGTTCACGCCTTGCTTGGCGAAAGCGGCCATGGCGCGCGGCATATGCAGCGCCGACGTCACCAGCAGCACATCGTGGATGTCGTGCAGTTCGAGCTTGTCTTCGGTGAGCAGGGCATTTTCATGCGTCGTGCGGCTGCTGTTTTCCAGTATCAGCGCGTTTTCTGGAATGCCGTTCTGGCGCACGCGGTGAGCCATGGCCTTGGCGTCGCTCACGTCCCCGGACAGGGCGCCACCCGACAGCACGATCTTGGGCGCGCGTCCCGCCTCGTACAGGTCGATGGCCATGTCCAGCCGGCTCATGGCGGTGTCTTTGTCCAGCGGCAGGAACCAGTTGCTGCGGCCGTGTCCGGTATTGCCGCCCAGCACCACGATGGCCTGCGCCTTGGGGGCTTCGGCGGGCAATATGTGGGGGTAGCGATGCTCCAATTCCCCGCCCAGCCAGATGGACGTGATGGGCAGGGACCATGCCAGTGCCCAGGCCAGTCCGAAGATCGCGGCAACGTTGCCCGCGCGGCGCAGTCTTAACAAGCGCAGCGCCGCGCCCACCACCAGCAAGACTATGCACAGGTCCAGCGGAATGATCAGGTTGGCCAGCAAACTTGATAGTTCCATGCCGCTAATCTTAACTTTCGGCCAGGAGGGCGTCGACCTGCGCCCGGACCTCATCCATTTCAGGCCATGCCAGATCCGAGCCCAGGCGGCGGGCCCGAGGCGACCACGGGCCGGTGCGGCCGGCCTGCGTCACGCCGAACAGCGTCAACTGGCGCGCGCCCACGGCGGCGGCGATGTGCGAAACCCCCGAGTCGTTGCAGACCACCAGTTGCGCGCGCGCGGCCAGTGCCGCGTAGGCGCCCAGGCCGAGCGGCGCAAGCAGCATCGCCGTCGGCGCGTTGGCGCGGGCCTGCTCGGCCTCGGCTGGGGGCGGGCACATGGCCACGGTGTGTCCGGCAGCCTGCAGCGCGCGCGTCAGCGCATCGAAATGCGGCCAGACCTTGACGCGGCTATGATGCAGGCCGACCGCGGTCGGGGCGATCAGCACGTAGGGCCGCTCGTGCAGCGCGTGCGCGCGCAGCACGGCCTGCGCCGTCTCGACGTGGGCGCTGGTCAGGGGCAGGTCCAGCCTGGGGCCGGGCTCCTGCTCGGCGACCGGCAGCCCCCACTGCCCCAGGGCGGTGCGTGCCAGGTA
>DAIDKG010000082.1 GCA_027450125.1 Bordetella sp.
CGGATGGTCACGGGCAGAATTTCGTCGGCCTGCGCTTTACCGAGGCGGGCACGCGCAAGCTGGCGTCGGCCAGCGCCAGCAATATCGGACGCATGCTGGCCTTCATGGTGGACCGCCGCGTCGTGGCCCTGCCGTCCATTACCGGGCCGCTGGACCGTGGTGTGCTGGCTTTTGGTGTGTCTTCCCGTCAGGCGGCGCTTGCCATCGCAGCCCGCATCCGGGGCGAGTCGCCTCCCCTGCGGCAATGACCGCGCCGGCGTGACCGGGTAGCGCCGCCTCGGGCCGCGGCGCGCCGCTCATGCCTCGAGACTGTCGCGCAGCGCCTGAAGAAACGCATCGCTCGTCGGGCTCAGCGGCGCATTGGCGCGCCGGATGACGCTCAGCGGCCGCTGAACCATGAGGTTGTCGACCGGCAGGGCGACCACTGCGCCTTCGTCCAGTTCTCTTGCAATGCTGATGCGCGGCAGCCACGCGATGCCGCCGCCGTGCATGACGGCCTGCTTCAAGGCCTCGGTGTTGCCGAATTCCATCACGCTGCCTTGGCGGATGCCGTTGGTGTCCAGCATGTCGGCAATGAGTTCGCGCGTGCCCGAACCGCGCTCGCGCATCAGCAGGGGCTGGCCGTCGATGTCGGCCGCGGTGATCCGCGCTTTGCGCAGCAGCTCATGGTCCGTGGCCACCACCGGCACGAGATCGTCCGTCTGGAACTGCTCGGCCACCAGTCCGCCCACGTGCAAGGGGCCTTCGATAAAACCCAGCGTGAAGCGCATGTCCGCGACGCCCTGGGATATCTGCTCGGTATTGCCGACGAACATGGTGATGCGCACGTGCGGATTGGCGCGGCGGAACGTGGCCAGGCGCTGGGGCAGGACATAAGTGCCGTTCGTGTTGCTCGCTCCGATCGACAGGTGCCCCATGCGCGCATCGGCGATTTCCTGCATCGCGGCCTGGGCGGTGCGTGCGATGTCGAACAGGCGCGCCGCATATTCATGCAGCACTTCGCCGGCATGGGTCTTGCGCATGCCGCGGGGCTGGCGTTCGAACAGCGCAATGCCCAGCCGCGCCTCGAAGTCCTTGACCTCGCGCGACAGGGCGGGCTGGGAAATATGCAATCGCTGCGCCGCGGCGGAGATGCTGCCGGTTTCGGCGATCGCGTTGAAGATGGCCAGGTGGTGCAGGTTCATATGCATTTTATATATAGGTTACATCATATAATTGTATTTTATTTATATATAACGGACAGTCATAATTTATTCCATCTGTAAGCGTGAACCCGTCGATCCCGACCCCTCGCGCCGCCTTCGTATCTGAAAAGGATTTTTCCCATGCGCCGCCTTTCCCTGCACACCGTTCCCGCCGGTCTGCTGCTTTCCGTGGCCGTCGCCTGCGTCGCGCTCTGGCTCGGCCACATGGAGCCCGTGATCGGCGGCCCGGTGTTCGGCATCATCCTGGGCATTCTGGTGCG
>DAIDKG010000083.1 GCA_027450125.1 Bordetella sp.
ACCGCGCAGGTGCGCCCTGCTGGCAGGCATTGCACCGTCCTGAAGCGATTGACTCATACGGCGCGTTGATCCGGCTGTGCCGTGCAGGGGAATGAAAAGCTGGCATGCAGCTTGCTTAAAGCTTCATGTCAGAGTGCGTCCGCACTTTGCTTTTCGCCGACCGACAAGGAAACCTTCCCATGCTGCCCATCTCCAACAAGCGCTATCTCTGCCTGAGCGCAGGAATTCTGTCTGCCGCATTGTCCTTTCCCAGCTGGGCCGACGACACCGCCAAGGCCTCGCAGGCTGCGCAGCCGGACTACACGCTGGTCCCCAACATCGGCGTGGCCAGCCAGTACCGCTATCGCGGCCTGATGCAGTCGGCCGGCTACCCCGCCGTTTCGGGCGGCCTCGATTTCACGCACAAGAGCGGCTTTTATCTGGGCAACTGGGATTCGACCATCCGTTGGCTGGGCAATAGCAATGGCCAGATCAGCGCGCCGGTGGAGACGGATTTCTACGGCGGCTACAAGAACAGCATCGACAGCGACTGGAGCTACGACCTGGGCGTGCTGCGCTACCAGTACTTCGGCAACTACCCGACAGGCACGGTCAGCCCCAACACCACCGAACTGTACGGCGCCCTGACCTACAAGTCGCTCACCTTCAAGTACTCGCACGCCACCAGCAACCTGTTCGGCGCGGCCAACAGCCAGCACAGCCAGTACTTCGACCTGTCGGACAACTACGATACCGGCGTCTGGGGCCTGACGCTGAATTCGCACGTCGGCTATCAGTACGTGCGCAACGTCGCCGGCGGCTCCTACCTGGACTGGAAGCTGGGCGTCACCAAGGACATGGGGCAAGGCTGGAGCGCGGCGCTGGCATACGTGCAGACCAACGCGCGCCATGCCGTCTATACCAGCCCCCAAGGCCAATACCTGGGCGGCGCCTCGGCCATCGCGTCGATCACGAAGACCTTCTGATCCCAGGATCAGGCGGCGAAGCGGTAACCCACGCCGATCTCGGTCAGCAGATAGACGGGCTGAGCCGGATCGGCTTCCAGTTTCTGGCGCAGGTGGCCCATGTAGATGCGCAGGTAGTGGTTGCTTTCCACGTGGGACGGGCCCCACACCTCGCGCAGCAGTTCTCGATGCGTCAGCACTTTGCCGCGATGCGCCAGCAGCGTGACCAGTAGGCGGTATTCGATCTGGGTCAGGTGCACGGACTGCCCGGCCCGTGTGACGGCGCGGCGGGCCAGGTCGACATGGACATCGCCGAAATCGACCTCGGCCGCGTTGGCCGCATCGCGGGCCCGCCGGCGCAGCAGCACGCGCAGCCGTGCCAGCAGTTCGCCCAGGCCGAAAGGCTTGCTCAGGTAGTCGTCCGCACCTGCGTCCAGCGCGGCGATCTTGTCGGTTTCCTGGTCGCGGGCCGACAGCACCAGCACGGGCACTTCGGTCCAGCCCCGCAGTTCGCGGATCAGCGTCATGCCGTCGGCATCGGGCAGGCCCAGGTCCAGCACCACGGCGTCGGGCTGGCGCGTGCCCGCCTCGATCAGGCCGCGCTTGACGGTGTCGGCTTCGAAGACCTCGCAGCCCTCGGCCGCGAGCGCATCGTGCACGAAGCGGCGGATATGGGCGTCGTCTTCGATCAGCAGTACGGTGGGACGGTAGTCGAACATGATGCTCTTTTTGCCGCCAGGCCGCCCCAAGGCAAAAAGCGCTCCGTCGGGGGGCGGCAAGCCGAAGGTGCAGCGCAGCGGCACATTTTCCATTAACGGGGTTCGGGTTCCAGGGCCGGCGGCGTGCCCAGGGGCAGGGAGAACACGAAGCGCGCGCCCTGATGGTAATCGGGATCGACCCAGATGCGGCCCCGGTGCGCCTGCATGATGGCCTGGCAGACAGCCAGGCCCAGGCCTACGCCGGGGGTGGCGGACTCGCTCGCGCCGCGCGTGAACTTCTCGAAGATGCGCTGCCGTTCGGAGAGCGGCACGCCCGGACCCTGGTCGCTGACGGCGACCTGCAGCGCCTGGCCCTGTATCGCCGCGCCGATGCGCACGGGACTGCCCGGCGGCGTGTATTTGGCGGCATTTTCCAGCAGATTGCACAACACGCGCTCGATCAGCACGCCGTCGCATTCGACCAGCGGCAGGTCGGACAGGCGGTCCACCACGATCTGCCTGCCGGCCAGGCTTTCCTTCATGGCGGCCAGTGATGCGCCGACCAGCTCCTCGATCGACTGCCATTCGCGCCGCAGCGGGGTTTCCCGGCTCTGCAGGCGCGCCATGTCGAGCAGGTTGATGACCAGGGCATGCATGCGCCTTGCCTGGTCGCGCATGGCCTGGACTGTTTCCCGGGCCGCCTCGGGCAGGGAAACGGAATTGCGCACCAGGGTGTCGGCCATGCCGATCAGGCCGGTCAGCGGCGTGCGCAAGTCGTGCGACAACGCGGCCAGCAGCGAATTGCGCAGGCGTTCTGACTCGATGCCGACCAGGGCCTGCTGCGCCACTTCCACGTAATGAAGGCGTTCGAGCGCGATGGCGATGAGGGTGGCGTAGGCGTCGAGCTGGCGCCGCGTCTCCGGCTCGGCGTAGAGCGCGCGCTTGGCGGCGCTCAGCGCCAGCACGCCGCGCACGCGCATGGGCGCGCGCAGCGGCAGGTACAGGATCGGGCTGTTGCTGAGCGTGCCCGTGCCGATGCCGGCAGCCTGGCCATGGTCGAAGGCCCATTGCGCCAGCGCCGGGTCGGGGGCGGGCATGTCGGTCGGCTTGGGCGCCAGGTGCAATTGATCGTCCAGTCTTTGCACATACAGGGCGCTTTGGGCATGGAAGGCCGCCTTGAGGAAATTCTCGGCCGAGCCGACGATCTGCTCGGCCTGCAGGGCCGAGGACAGCTCGCGCGCGAACTCGTACAGGCCGCGGGTGTCGGCCTCGCGCTTGGCCGAGCTTTCGGCCTGGGCGCGCAGGCCGGCCGTCAGCTGGCCGATGAGCAGTCCCACGCCCAGCAGCACGGCGAAAGTGAGCAGGTATTGCACGTCGGACACCGCGAACGACCACAGCGGCTGCACGAAGAAGAAGTCGAACAATCCGACGCTGATCGCCGCCGCCAGCGCGGCCGGGCCGCGGCCGTGGCGCAGCGCCGCTGCCACGACCGCCAGCAGGTAGAACATGACGATGTTGGTCTGGTGCAGAGCCGGAAAGGCAATGCTAGAGACAAGGGTGGCGATGGCGCAATAGATGCCGGCCCAGGCGTAGCCGTAGCGCGAGCGCGGCGTGGCGGTCTCTTCGGTTTCGGGCGAGGCGAGATCGCGTTGCGGCTCCGGCGCCGCGGTCGCGGCGATGCGCACGATGTCCACGTCGGGACAGGCGCGCACCAGGGCCTCGGCCAGGCTGCCCCGGCGTCGCGACCAGACCCCGCCCAGCAGCGCGCCGATCCAGGCGGACGACCGGCTGTGGATTTCATCGCGGCCGACGACGGCCTTGCTGATGTTGTGCCGGCGTATGTATCGGGTGATGACTTCGGTGGGGTTGTCGCCGGCCAGGGTTTCGACGCGCGCGCCCAGTTGTTCCGCTTGCGCCATGGCCTGTTCGAGCAGGCGCTGGCGCGCCGGCGGTAGCGCCGCGATGCGCGGCGTGGCCACGGTGACGACGTGCAGGTCGCATTCGAGCTGGCGCGCCAGGCGATGGGCGCTGCGCACCACGTGCGCGGCCTGAGGTCCGGGCCCGATGCAGGCCAGCACCGTCTCGCGCGTGCGCCATACCGGTTCGATGGCGCGTTCGTCGCGATAAGCCTTGACATCATCGTCGACATGGTCGGCCGTGCGGCGCAGGGCCAGTTCGCGCAGGGCGATCAGGTTGCCCTTGCGAAAGAAATTGCTGCCGGCGCGCTGCGCCTGCTCGGGCACGTAGACCCGGCCTTCTTTCAGGCGGCGCAGCAGCTCGTCGGCCGAGAGGTCCACCAGGATGACTTCGTCGGCCGCATCGAACAGGGCATCGGGCACGGTCTCCCAGACCTTGATGCCGGTGATGCCGCCGACCGCCTCGTTAAGGCTGTCCAGATGCTGCACATTGAGCGTGGTCCAGACGTCGATACCGGCATCGAGCAGTTCTTGCACGTCCTGCCAGCGCTTGGCATGCCGGGCCCCGGGTACGTTGGAGTGCGCGAGCTCGTCGACCAGGATCACCTTCGGCTTGCGCTCGAGCGCGCCGGGCAGGTCGAATTCCTGCAGCATGCGGTCGCGGTAGGCAATGGATTGCGGCGGCAGGAATTCCAGGCCTTCGACCAGCTGGGCGGTCTCGCTCCGGCCGTGCGTCTCGACGATGCCGGCGACGACATCCACGCCCTGGTCGCGCTGCGCGCGCGCAGCCGAGAGCATGGCGTAGGTCTTGCCGACGCCGGCCGAGGCGCCGAAGTAGATGCGCAGGCGGCCGCGGCGGGCGGCGCTTACGGTGTCGTCCAGCTGCTTGAGCAACTGGTCGGGATCGGGACGCGCGTCGGCGGATGCGGCCATGGCAATGTGGGGTGGTCAGTCGACGATGAACAGCTTGGCGCCGACCGTCGTATGGGACTGGTGCGCTTCGGCGTCGTCGCCCACCTGGTAGCTCATGCCGGGCTTGAGGGTGAAGGTGCGGCCGTCCTTCAGCGTGGTTTCCAGCTGGCCTTCCAGGCAAAGCAGGATGTGGCCCTTGCTGCACCAGTGGTCGGCAAGATAGCCCGGGGTGTATTCGACCATGCGGACGCGGATTTTATTGGCTTCGTCGCCGAAGTATTGCGTGCGCCAGTAGGCTTTGCCGGTTTCTCCGGGGTGTTCGGTGATTTCGATTTTCGACCAATCGGTGGTGCCGAAGGAGAAGGGGGACATCTTCATTGCGGGACGCTCCTGGTTTTGTGTTTTTGCATGGTACGCCCCAAGTCGAGAGTCGTTTGATTGTTTGAGTTCTTGAAACGTCGGCCGGGCCGCGCAGGGGCTGGGGGATTGCGGCCTGGTCGGCTGGCTCGGCCCCTGGACGGGGCCTCGGCCTTCGTCTTCCTCGTCCGGGCGGGCCGGGCGCGAACTCGCCCCTGCGGGGCTCAGACAGCGCACCCGGAAAGCCCCCGCCCTTCCTACGGAAGCCCTCGGCAGCCTCCAACAGGCCACAAACCCCCAGCCCCTGCGCGGCCCGGCCGACTTGCAGCATCTCGCATTGTGCCGATGCCATCGACCGATAAAGTAATCAATGTCCCGCCGCCGCCAACTTGTCCAGAGCCAGATTCAGCGCCAGCACGTTGACCGTGGCATCGCCCAGTATTCCCGCCCAGGCGCTGGCCCGGGTGTATTGCCGCACCAGTTTGCGTACGGCATCCACGGGCAGGCCGCGCGCACGCGCCACCCGGGCGACCTGGTAGTCGGCTGCGGCGGGGCTGATCTGCGGATCCAGGCCGCTGGCCGAAGCCGTGACCAGGTCCACGGGTATTGGCGCCGTGTTGGCCGGATCGGCCGCCTTGAGCGCCGCGATGCGGTCCTTCACGGCCTGGGTCAGGTCGGGATTGGTGGGCCCCAGGTTGGAGCCGCCCGAGGACGCCGCGTTGTAGGGCATGGGCGAGGTGGCCGAAGGGCGGCCCCAGAAATAGCCGGGCGAGCTGAAGGCCTGGCCTATGAGCGACGAGCCGATTACCTGTCCGTTGCGCTCGATCAGCGAGCCCGCGGCCTGGTGCGGGAAGGCCAGCTTGGCCACCCCGGTGGTGACGAGCGGATAGATCAGTCCGGTGACGACCGACAGCGTGACGAATAGCGCCAGGGCAGGGCGCAGCAGGCCGGCGGGTTTGGAATCGATGGTTTGTTGCATGATGGTTTCCTCGATGTGCTTGACGTGCGGGCCCGGGCGGTCAAGCCCAGCCCATGGCGGACAGGATCATGTCGATCAGCTTGATACCGACGAAAGGCACCAGCAGACCGCCCAGGCCGTAGATCAGCAGATTGCGCCGCAGCAGGATGGCCGCGCCCAGCGGGCGGTAGCGCACGCCCTTCAGGGCCAGCGGGATCAGCGCGATGATGATGAGCGCATTGAAGATCACGGCCGACAGGATGGACGAGGCCGGCGTGGCCAGGTGCATGATGTTGAGCACGCCCAACTGCGGATACACCGCGGCGAACGCCGCCGGGATGATGGCGAAGTACTTGGCCACGTCGTTGGCGATGCTGAAAGTGGTGAGCGAGCCGCGCGTCATCAGCATCTGCTTGCCGATCTCCACGATCTCGATCAGCTTGGTCGGGTTGGAATCCAGGTCCACCATGTTGCCGGCTTCCTTGGCGGCCTGCGTACCCGAGTTCATGGCCACGGCCACGTCGGCCTGGGCCAGGGCCGGCGCGTCGTTGGTGCCGTCACCCGTCATGGCCACCAGTCGGCCTTCCTGCTGATAGTTGCGGATCAGCTTGAGCTTGGCTTCGGGCGTGGCCTCGGCCAGGAAGTCGTCCACGCCCGCTTCGGCGGCGATGGCGGCGGCGGTGAGCTTGTTGTCGCCGGTGATCATCACCGTCTTGATGCCCATGCGGCGCAGCTCGACAAAGCGCGGCTGGATCTCCGGCTTGACGATATCCTTCAGTTCTATCACGCCCAGCGCGCGGCCGCCCTCGGCCACGGCCAACGGCGTGCTGCCGCGCCGGGCGATGGCGTCGGCGTCGCGCGTCAGCGTGGCGGGCAGGGCACCGCCGCCGTCGCGTAGCCAGGCGGTCACGGCGTCGACCGCGCCCTTGCGGATCGAGCGGCCGTGCAGGTCCACGCCGCTCATTCGGGTCTGGGCAGTGAAGGGCACGAACTCGGCGCCGGGCAGGGCATTGCTCGCCAGCGCGCCGAGCTGGCGGTCGGCCAGCGCGACGATGCTGCGGCCTTCGGGCGTCTCGTCGGCCAGCGCGGCCAGGCGGGCGGCCTCGGCCAGCTCGCGCTCGCTCACGCCCGAGGCGGGCACGAAGCACGAGGCCTGGCGGTTGCCGAAGGTGATGGTGCCGGTCTTGTCCAGCAGCAGCACGTCGACGTCGCCGGCGGCTTCCACCGCGCGGCCGGACGTGGCGATGACGTTGGCTTGCATCATGCGGCTCATGCCCGCCACGCCGATGGCCGAGAGCAGGCCGCCGATGGTAGTGGGGATCAGGCACACCAGCAGGGCCACCAGCGCCGTGACCGAGACCACGCCGCCGCCGCCCGCGGCATGCACGGCGTAGGCCGAGAAGGGCAGCAGCGTGACGCAGACCAGCAGGAACACGATGGTCAGGCCCACCAGCAGAATGGTCAGCGCCAGCTCGTTGGGGGTTTTCTGGCGCTTGGCGCCTTCGACCATGGCAATCATGCGATCCAGGAAGCTTTCGCCCGGATTGGCCGCGATGCGCACGAAAATCCAGTCCGACAGCACGCGCGTGCCGCCGGTCACGGACGAGAAGTCGCCGCCCGACTCGCGGATCACCGGCGCCGATTCGCCGGTGATGGCGCTTTCGTCGACCGAGGCAATGCCGCACACGACCTGGCCGTCGCCCGGCACGGTGTCGCCGGCCATGACCAGGACCACGTCGCCCTTGCGCAGGTCGCCCGAGGGTTTGAGAACGGTGCTGTCCTGCCACGCCTGGGGCGTGGCGTCGCGCAGCATCGCGTCGCTGGGCGCGGACTTGATGAAACGCGCCTGGATGGTAGTGCGCAGGCCGCGGAGCGTCGCGGCCTGTTGTTTGCCGCGGCCTTCGGCCAGGGCCTCGGCGAAGTTGGCGAAGAGCACCGTGAACCACAGCCAGGCCGACACGGCCAGGATGAAGCCGGCGGGGGCCTCCGCGTGGCCGGCCAGGGCCATGAACCACAGCAGGGTGGTGAGGATGCTGCCGACATAGACGACGAACATCACGGGGTTGCGCCATTGCGTGGCGGGCGCCAGCTTGACGACGCTGTCGCGCAGCGCCGGTACCACGAGCGAGCGCGACCAGAAGCCGAAATTGCGGGACGCGGCCGCGGCATGCGCGGGAGCCGCCACGGCGGCGGGTGAAGGATTGCGAATATCCATGTTCATTCCGGCGTATTAATGTTGCAGGGACTCGGCCACGGGGCCCAGTGCCAGGGCGGGCACATAGGTCAGCGCGCCCACCAGCAGGATCGAACCGATCAGCAGCACCACGAACAGCGGACCGGTGGTGGGCATGGTGCCCGGGCCGGCCTGCAGGCGCGGCTTGGCGGCGAGCGATCCGGCCAGACCCAGCACGGCCACGATGGGGGCATAGCGTCCCAGCCACATCGCCAGGCCCAGCATGATGTTGTAGAAGGGCGTGTTGGCCGACAGGCCGGCGAAGGCGCTGCCGTTGTTGTTGGCTGCCGACGAGAAGGCGTAGAGGATTTCCGAATAGCCGTGGATGCCCGGATTGGCGATGCCTGCCAGGCCCGCGCGCGCCAGCACGGCGATCGCGGTGCCCGTCAGCACCAGGAAGGGCGTGGCCAGCAGCACGATGGAAACCATCTTCATGTCGAAGGCATCGATCTTCTTGCCCAGGTATTCGGGCGTGCGGCCTATCATCAGGCCGGCGATGAACACCGACAGGATGGCGAAGGCCAGCATGCCGTATAGCCCGGAGCCCACGCCGCCGAAGATGATCTCGCCCAGCTGCATCAGCAGCATCGGCGACAGGCCGCCCATGGCCGTGAACGAGTCATGCATGCCGTTGACCGCGCCGCACGAGGCCGACGTGGTGATGGTGGCAAAGAGCGCGGTGGGGCCGATGCCGAAGCGCGCCTCCTTGCCTTCCATATTGCCCACGTTGGGCGAGAGGCCGGCATGCACCAGGGCCGGCGAGGCCTGGTATTCATAGTGCGCGGTGAGCAGCGCGAAGGCGACGAACATCAGGGCCATCGTGGCGAAGATCACATGGCCCTGCTTGCGGTTGCCGGCCATTTCACCGAACGCGAAGCACAATGCCCCCGGGATGGCGAAGATCGCCAGCATCTGAAGCAGGTTGGACAGCGCCGTGGGGTTTTCGAAGGGGTGCGCCGAGTTGGCGTTGAAGAAGCCGCCGCCGTTGGTGCCCAGCATCTTGATGGCCTCCTGAGAAGCCACCGGGCCCATGGCGATAGT
>DAIDKG010000084.1 GCA_027450125.1 Bordetella sp.
TAGTCGGTCATGGCGTGCAGGTCGGGCAGGTTGGGCCAGGCCAGGGCCATGGCCATGGATCCCAGCAGCACGCCGCACAGGCCCAGGCCACCGAAAAAAATGAACGCCTTGAGGAAGAATCGCAGGATCCAGGGACCTGTCGAGGCAGGCTGCGGATCTTGCTTGGAGGAATTTTGTCGGGTGCGCATCGCGGCGATTTTACGGTTGAACTGAATCCGGTTCGGACGGGGGGCGTCAGGGCTCTGTAACAAATAGTCCGGGCTGTGGTAACCGCACAACTGGCGCCGCAATGGGATAATTGCGGCCATGAATAGGCAAGTGAATATCGGCGGGGCGCCCGAGCCCGACGTGTCGTGCGAATCCGGCGCGCCCTGCGTCGTCGCCAGCCCACCGGCCTGCCTGGCCGGCGGCCGGCCGCTGTTCCTGGTGGGCATGATGGGCGCGGGCAAGACCACCATCGGCCGCGGCCTGGCCCGGGTGCTGGGGCGCGAATTCGTGGACCTGGACCATGAGCTGGAGGCGCGCTGCGGCGTGCGGGTGCCGGTGATCTTCGAGATCGAAGGCGAGACCGGGTTCCGCCGGCGCGAGGCGCAGACCCTGCAGGAGTGTACCCAACGGCGCGATATCGTATTGGCCACCGGTGGCGGCGCCATCCTGGCCGATCAAAGCCGCAGCCTGCTGCGCGAGCGCGGCCTGGTGGTCTATCTGCGCGCCACGCTGGACGAGCTGTTTCGCCGCACCTCGCGCGACCGCAACCGGCCCCTGCTGGCCACGCCGGATCCGCGCGGCACCCTGCGCCAATTGATGACGGCGCGCGATCCGCTCTATTGCGAGGCCGCGCATCTGATCATCGACACCGGCTCGTGCTCGGTCAATACCGTGGTCAAGCACGTGCTGTCCAGGCTGAACAACTTCGAGATCGCGCCATGACCACCGTCGTCCACGTCGATACCCCCGGCGGCCAATATCCCATCCATATCGGCGCGGGCCGGCTCGACCAGCTCGATGCCGGCATCCCGGCCGATGCCACGTCCATCGTCATCGTCACCAATCCCGTCGTGGGCGCGCTGTACGCGCACCGGGCGCGCACGGCGCTGGCGCGCACCGGCCGGCGCGTGATCACCGTCGAACTGCCCGACGGCGAGGCCCACAAGGACTGGCAGACGCTGAACCTGATCTTCGACGCTCTGCTCGAGAACCGCTGCGACCGGCGCTGCGTGCTGGTGGCGCTGGGCGGCGGCGTGATCGGCGACATGGCCGGCTTCGCGGCTGCCGTCTATATGCGCGGGGTGCGCTTCGTGCAGGTGCCCACCACGCTGCTGGCGCAGGTGGATTCCTCGGTGGGCGGCAAGACGGCGGTGAACCATCCGCTGGGCAAGAACATGATAGGCGTGTTCCACCAGCCCCTGGCCGTGCAGATCGACGTCGAGGCGCTGGCCACCCTGCCGGCGCGCGAAATCTCGGCCGGCCTGGCCGAAGTCATCAAATACGGCCTGATCCTCGATCCCGAGTTCTGGTCCTGGTGCGAGGCCAACGCGGCCAGGCTGCGCGCGCTCGACCGCGAGGCGCTGTCCTACGCCATCCGCCGCTCCTGCGAGCTCAAGGCGCAGGTGGTGGGCAAGGACGAACGCGAGTCCGGCCTGCGCGCCATTCTCAACCTGGGCCACACCTTCGGCCATGCCATCGAGTCGGGCCTGGGCTACGGCCAATGGCTGCACGGCGAGGCGGTAGGCTGCGGCCTGGTGCAGGCGGCCGAGCTGTCGGCCCGCGTGACGGGCCTGCCGGCGGCCGACGTGGCGCGTGTGCGCAAGCTGGTGGCTGACATAGGCTGCCCCGTCGCGGCGCCCGACCTGGGCGCCGAGCGCTGGCTGGCGCTGATGCAGGTCGACAAGAAGGCCGAGGGCGGCGAGATCAGGTTCGTGCTGCTGCCGCGCCTCGGCGAGGCGGTGACTCGACCGGCGCCCGAGGCGGCGGTGCGCGACACGCTGGCCTGCACCACGGGCTGAGGGCGGCCATGTCCGAGTCGTTCCAGGCCCTGGCGCCCTACGCCTGCGATCCCGCCCGCACCCGCGGGCGCAGGTACGACGAGCCTTCGGCGTCCAACCGCAGCGAATTCCAGCGCGATCGTGACCGCATCATCCACTGCGGGGCCTTCCGCCGCCTCGAATACAAGACCCAAGTCTTCGTGAACCACGAAGGCGATCTGTTCCGTACGCGGCTCACGCATAGCCTGGAGGTCGCGCAGATCGCCCGTACCGTGGCGCGCAGCCTGGGGCTTTCCGAGGACCTGATCGAGGCCATTGCGCTCGCGCACGACCTGGGCCACACGCCTTTCGGCCACGCCGGACAGGACGAGCTGAACGCCTGCATGCGCGAACTGGCGCCGGAAACGGGCGGTTTCGAGCACAATCTGCAGAGCCTGCGGGTGGTCGACGAACTGGAAGAGCGCTATGCCGAATTCAACGGCCTGAACCTGTGCTTCGAGACGCGCGAAGGCATACTCAAGCATTGTTCGGTGGCGCACGCGCGCCATCTGGGCGAGGTGGGAAGGCGCTTTCTGGAGCGCACCCAGCCGTCGCTGGAGGCGCAGCTGGCCAACCTGGCCGACGAGGTGGCCTACAACAACCACGACATCGACGACGGCCTGCGCTCGGGCCTGCTTTCGCTGGACCAGCTGCGGGAAGTGGCTTTCTTCGCCCGGCACCACGCCGCCGTCGTCCAGCGCTACCCGGACCTGGCGCCGCGCCGCGCCATCCACGAGACCATACGCCGCATGATCAACACGCTCATCGTCGACCTGACGGCCACCACGCGCGAGCGCATCGCCGCGCATGCGCCGGCCAGCAGCGACGACGTGCGCGTCGCGCCGCCGCTGGCCGGCTTCTCGGACACGGTGCGGCGCGAGGCCGACGAGCTCAAGACCTTCCTCTTCGACAATCTCTATCGGCACTACCAGGTGATGCGCATGACGGCCAAGATGCGCCGCGTGGTGCGCGAACTGTTCGTGGCCTTCCTGGACGATCCGCGCGTGCTGCCGCCCGATTACCGCCGCGACGAACAGGCCGGGCAAGCGCGCGCCATCGCCGACTACATCGCCGGCATGACGGACCGCTACGCGATGCGCGAGCACCGGCGGCTGTTCGAGATCAATCCGCAGAGCTGATCTGCGCCCCGGGGCGGGCGCAAAACATGAGCGGCCCCTCGGGGCCGCATGGCGCGCGTGCCGTCAGGTCAGGCGTGGGTTTGCGCAAAGCGCGCGAGAAAGCTGCGCGTGGCTTCCTGCTGCGGGGCCTCGATCACCTGCGAGGGGGGGCCGCATTCGACCACCACGCCGTCGCGCATGAAGATCACCTTGTCGGCGACTTCCCTGGCAAACCCCATTTCGTGCGTGACCAGCATCATGGTCATGCCCTCGCGCGCCAGCGACTTGATCACCTGCAGCACCTCGCCCACCAGCTCGGGATCGAGCGCCGACGTGGCCTCGTCGAACAGCATGACCTCGGGCCGCATGGCCAGGGCCCGCGCGATGGCCACGCGCTGCTTCTGTCCGCCCGAAAGCTTGTCGGGGTAGAAATCGGCCTTGTCGGCCAGGCCCACCTTCTGCAACAGCTCGCGCGCCGTGGCTCGCGCCTGGGCCTTGTCCTGCCTGAGCACGGTGACCGGGCCTTCCATGACGTTGCCCAGCGCGGTCATGTGCGGGAACAGGTTGAAGTGCTGGAACACCATGCCCGTGCGGGCGCGAAAGCGCGCCAGCTCGCGGTCGCCCGGCAGGCGGGTGGCGTTGCTGCCGAAGGCGGCATCGTGCCCGCCCACCCGCACCTGGCCCGAGTCGGGCAGCGTGAGCAGGTTGATGCAACGCAGCAGCGTGGACTTGCCCGAACCCGAGGGCCCGATTAGCGCGACCACTTCTCCCTTGGCGACTTCGAGGTTGATGCCCTTGAGCACGGCATTGCTGCCGAAGGATTTTTCCAGGTTGCGGATTTCGATGAGCGGCGCTTGCGTCATCAGGTTTCCTTGACGGGAGAGCCGAATTCCAGGCGCTTGGCCCAGATGGTCACCGGCAGCAGCACGACGAAGTACAGCACGGCGACCAGGGTGTAGATTTCCAGCGGCCGGTAGGTGTCGTGCGCGATCACCTGGCCCTGGTAGAGCAGGTCGGGCAGCGCCAGCACGGACAGCAGCGAGGTGTTCTTGAGCTGCATGATGGACTGGCTGATGAGCGGCGGGATCATGCGCTTGAAAGCCTGCGGCAGCACGATGCGCCGCATCACCTGCGCGCGCGTCATGCCCAGGGCCTGGCCGGCTTCGGTCTGGCCCGGGTCGGTGGCGATGATGCCGCCGCGGATGATTTCGGAATAGAACGCGCCGCCGTACAGCGACAGGCACAGCGCCGCGGCGACGGGCGCCGAGATCGAGATGCCCGCGAGCACGGGCAGCGCGTAGTAGAACCAGATCAGCTGCACCAGCACCGGCGTGCAGCGGAACACTTCGATATAGGCCCGGATGGGGGCGGTGATCCAGCGGGAGCGGGCCAGCCGGCCCATGCCCGTCAGCAGGCCCACCAGCAGGCCCAGCGCCACGCAGACGACCGTGAAAAAGAGCGTATAGCCCAGGCCGTGCAGGATGATCCAGCGATATTCCCAGAGCACCTCGAAGTGCCAGGTGTAAGTCCCCATGGCGCGCGTCTGTCCGGTCAGAAGTCCATGTCGGCAGGGAAGGCGCTGGGCTTGACGCCCGCGAGCTTCTGCATATTGCTCATGATGACCTGCTTGACCTCGCCGTCCTTGTGGGCCTTGGCCAGCCACGCGTTGACCGCGTTCAGCAGCCGGTGGTCGGCTTCCTTTTGCAGGCCGATTGAGACCTCGTTGGAGAACACGGGCTTGGGAATGGTGAGCGTGCCGGCGTCGGGCACCTTGGCCAGCATGGGCAGGGCCAGCGTGATGACTTCCACCTGGCAGTCGACGCGGCCGGCCTGCAGGGCCAGGGTGGCGGCGCCCTGGCTGTCAAAGCGCTGGATGTCGGCTTTGGGCGCCATCTTGGTGGCGGCCATGTCGTTGCTCGAGCCGACGTCCACGCCGATCTTGACCTTGGGATTGCTCAGTTCGGCCCAGGACTTGCCGGCGTTGGCCTTGTCGCAGACGGTGGTGTAGGTGTTGACGAACAGCGTGTTGGTGAAGTCGATCGCCTTGGCGCGCTCGGGCGTCGGGGCCATGCCGAACATGATGTCGATCTTGTTCGATTGCAGGTCCAGCACCGCGTTGCCCCAGGTGGTCTCCACGTATTTGACCTTCACCCCCAGCGACTTGGCCAGATCCTGGGCGAAGTCCGGCCCGAAGCCGTCCCACTTGCCCGTGGCCAGGTCCTTGTGGAAATACGGCACGGCGTCGGCGATGACGCCCACGCGCAGCACCTTGCTGTGCTCTACGCGGTCCCAGCCGCTCTGGGCGGCGCCCTGGGCCGAGGCCGTGAAGCCGGCCGCGGCCAGGGACATGGCGGCGGCGATCCTGATGGTGTGATGCATGAAGCGCATGGAATTCCCCTTGTTTGTCTGACTGAGATGCATGGCTGCGTGCCGGGCGGATAAGATGCCCGAAAGGCGCGATTTTAGACTCTTGCAGAGGATTCTATATGGGTTTCCTGGGCGTTCTGATGCTCGATACGCGTTTTCCCCGCCCGCCCGGCGACATCGGCAATCCGGCCACTTTCGAGGCGCTGGGCATTCCCGTGCGCTATCTCACGGTGACGGGCGCCTCGCCCATGCGGGTGGTGCGCGAGGCTGATCCGGCGCTGCTCGCGCCCTTCATCGCCGCTGCGCGCTCGCTGGCCGGGCAGGGCGCCTCGCTGGTTTCCACGAGCTGCGGGTTCCTGGCCGCCTTTCAGGCGGATATGGCCGCCGCGGTCGACGTGCCTGTGGTGACCTCCAGCCTGTTGCAATGCGCGACGTTGGATGCGCCCGGCGTGCTGACCTTCGATGCGCAGTCCTTGACGCCTGAGCTTTTGCGGCGTGCCGGCGTACCACCGGGCACGCCGGTGCAGGGCATTGCGCCCGGCTGCGAATTTCATACCCGACTGCTGCACAACCACGACCGGCTCGATCTGCAAGAAGCTGGGCGCAACGTGGTGGAAGCGGCGCGGGAGCTGGTGCGCCGCCATCCCGGCGTGCGTACCCTCGTCCTGGAGTGCACCAATGTGCCGCCTTATCGCGATGCGATCGAAGCGGCCACCGGCCGGCCGGTGCACGACATCGTCACGCTGCTGCAGGCGCGCTGGCGCGGCCTGCCGTGATTCGATCCGCGCGATTGCCTAGCGCTGCGTGCGGTAGGGCTCGTCCTGCGCGACCCACATGCCTTCGGCGCGCGCCTCGCGCATCCAGTCCTGCATGGCGGGCAGGGCCAGGACGGCGTCCATGTAGTCGCGCGCCGCGCCGTCGGCGGCAACGCAGTAGGTCGTGAAGCGCGACACGACGGGCGCATAAAAGGCATCGGCGATGCTGAACTTGCCGAAAAGGAAGGGCCCGGCCGGGAAAGGCCCGCCCTGGCCGAACTCGGCGCGGGTGTCGCGCCAAAGCGCCAGCACCTGGGCGATGTCCTGCCTGGCCTCGGTGAGATCGATGCCGGGCAGATGGGCCTCGATGTTCATGGGCATCAAGCGGCGCAGATCGCCGAAGCCGCTGTGCATCTGTGCGGCCAGCGAGCGGGCCCGCGCGCGGGCGCGCGGATCGGTGGGCCACAGGCCGGCTTCGGGATGGCGCTCGGCCGCATATTCGCAGATGGCCAGCGAGTCCCACACCGAGAAGCCCTCGTCGATCAGGCAAGGCACCTTGCCGGCGGGCGTCAGCCCTTTGAGCTGCGGCGCGAATTCGGGGGTGTCCAGATTCAGGCGCTTTTCTTCGAAGGCGATGCCGGCCGCGCGCAGCGCGAGCCAGGCCCGCAGCGACCAGGACGAGTAGTTCTTGTTGGCGATGACGAGTGTGTACATGGACGGTCCGATGAACAGGTGCGGCGATGAGCCGGCAGGCCAGTTTATCTGTCCCGCGCGCCGCGCGGACGATCGATCCGCAGCGTGTGCGCCAGATAGCGCCCGGTATGGCTTTGCGGCGCGCGGGCCACGTCTTCGGGCGTGCCCTGGGCCACGACGCGACCGCCTCCGTCGCCGCCTTCCGGCCCCATGTCCACCAGCCAGTCGGCCGTCTTGATGACGTCCAGATTGTGCTCGATGATCAGCACCGTATTGCCGCTGTCCACCAGTTGATTGAGCACCTCGAGCAGCAGTTCGATGTCGCGAAAATGCAGGCCGGTGGTGGGCTCGTCCAGGATGTACAGCGTGCGGCCCGTGCTGCGGCGCGACAGCTCTTGCGAGAGCTTTACCCGCTGCGCTTCGCCGCCCGACAGCGTGGTGGCGCTCTGTCCCAGGCGGATGTACGAAAGGCCCACGTCCATCAGCGTCTGCAGCTTGCGCGCGATGGCGGGCACCGAATCGAAGTACTCCAGCGCCTGCTCCACCGTCAGGTCCAGCACTTCGCTGATATTGCGGCCGCGGTAGCGGATCTCCAGCGTCTCGCGGTTGTAGCGCTTGCCGTGGCAGACGTCGCAGGGCACGTACATGTCGGGCAGGAAATGCATCTCCACCTTGACCACGCCGTCGCCCTGGCAGGCTTCGCAGCGTCCGCCCTTGACGTTGAAGCTGAAGCGGCCCGGGTCGTAGCCGCGCACGCGCGCCTCAGGCACGCCGGCGAACAGCTCGCGGATGGGCGTGAACAGGCCCGTGTAGGTGGCCGGGTTGCTGCGCGGCGTGCGGCCGATCGGGCTCTGGTCCACGCTGATGATCTTGTCGAAATGCTCCAGCCCGGTCAGCTGCCCATAGGGCGCCGGTTCGCCCTGGGCGTGGTTGAGCGCGCGCGCGGCGGCCACCGACAGGGTGTCGTTGACCACGGTGGACTTGCCCGACCCCGACACGCCCGTCACGCACACCAGCCGGCCGGCCGGGATGCTCAGCGTCACGTCTTTCAGGTTGTTGCCGCTGGCGCCGGTCAGCGTCAGCCAGGCCTGGTCGGAGGCGACGGCGCGGCGGCGCGGCACGGCGATGGCGCGCCGCCCGCTCAGATACTGGCCGGTGAGCGAATCGTCGTCGGACTGGATCTGCTCAGGCGTGCCCTGGGCCACGACGTGTCCGCCGTGCTCGCCCGCGGCCGGCCCCATGTCCACCACCCAGTCGGCCGAGCGGATCATGTCCTCGTCGTGCTCGACCACGATCACGCTGTTGCCCAGGTCGCGCAGGTGCTGCAGTGTGGCGATGAGCCGGTCATTGTCGCGCTGATGCAGGCCGATGGAAGGCTCGTCCAGCACGTACATCACACCCGTCAGGCCCGAGCCGATCTGGCTGGCCAGACGTATGCGCTGCGCTTCGCCCCCGGAAATGGTGTCGGCGCTGCGGTCCAGCGACAGGTAGGTCAGGCCGACGTTGTTCAGGAAGCTCAGCCGCGCTTCGATTTCGCGCACGATGCGCTGCGCGATCTCCTGCTTGGCGCCCGTCAGCCGCAAGGCCTGGAACCACGCCAGGCAGGCCGACAGCGGCAAGGCCTCGACTTCGTACAAGGCCTTGCCGCGGCGCTCGCCCGCGCCCGGATCGTTGCCGATGAGCACGTTGCGCGCCTCGGCGCGCAGGCGCGAGCCGCCGCAATCGGGGCAGGTCTTGATGTTGCGCAGTTTGCCCAGCTCTTCGCGCACATTGGCCGAGTCGGTCTCGAGCCAGCGGCGTTCCAGGTTGGGTATCACGCCTTCGAAGGGATGGCGCTTGACCGTGCTCTTGCCCTTCTCGTTGAGGTAGAAGAACGAGATGTCTTCATCGCCCGAACCGTACAGCACCTTCTCGCGTATGTCTTCGGGCAGTTCCTCGAAGGGCGTGTCGATGTCGAATTCGTAATGCGCCGCCAGGCTGGCCAGCAGCGTGTAGGCAAAGCTGTTGCGCTTGTCCCAGCCGCGGATGGCGCCGGCCGCCAGGCTCAGCTCGGGAAAGGCCACCACGCGCCTGGGGTCGAAAAAACCCACCTGGCCGATGCCGTCGCACGTGGGGCAGGCACCCATGGGGTTGTTGAAGCTGAAAAGGCGCGGTTCCAGCTCGGGCAGGCTGTGGCTGCACACCGGGCAGGCATAGCGGCTGGAGAACACCTGCTCGCGTCCGCTGTCCATGTCCAGCGCGATGGCGCGGCCCTCGGCCAGCTTCAAGGCCGTCTCGAAGCTCTCGGCCAGGCGCTGCGTGCTCTCGGTGCGCACGCGCAGGCGGTCCAGCACCACGTCGATGTCGTGCTTCTCGGTTTTTTTCAAGGCCGGCGTTGATTCGAGTTCGACCATTTCGCCGTCCACGCGCAGGCGCACATAGCCCTGCGCCTGAAGGCTGGCCCATTCGTCCTCGAAACTGCCCTTCTTGCCGCGCGCGATCGGCGCCAGCACGGCCAGGCGCGTCTCGGCCGGCCAGGCCAGCACCGCGTCGACCATCTGGCTTACGCTCTGCGCCTGCAGCGGCAGGCCGTGGTCGGGGCAATACGGCGTGCCCACGCGCGCATACAGCAGGCGCAGGTAATCGTGGATCTCGG
The DNA here is from genome assembly GCA_027450125.1 of Bordetella sp. Classification (GTDB taxonomy): domain Bacteria; phylum Pseudomonadota; class Gammaproteobacteria; order Burkholderiales; family Burkholderiaceae_B; genus Bordetella. The sequence goes on from DAIDKG010000084.1 coordinate 9,593, forward strand.
TGATCGTGCCCACGGTGGAGCGCGGGTTGTGGCTGGCGGCCTTCTGCTCGATGGAAATCGCTGGCGACAGGCCCTCGATCAGGTCCACGTCGGGCTTGTCCATCAATTGCAGGAACTGGCGCGCGTAAGCCGAGAGGCTTTCAACATAGCGGCGCTGCCCTTCCGCGTACAAGGTATCGAAGGCCAGCGAGGACTTGCCCGAACCCGACAGCCCGGTCACCACCACCAGCTTGTGCCGGGGCAGATCGAGCGATACGTTCTTCAGGTTGTGGGTGCGGGCACCCCGGATGCGGATGGCGTCCATCAGGCTTTTCGCCGCCATGCCGCCCCCAAGGCAAAAACAGCCCCGATCATCGAAAAATCGAGGGGCGGCAAGCCGAAGGCGCGGCGCGAAGGCATCTTGTGTAAGCAGATTTCAAGGGCAACTTGCTACTATAGCGCGGCATCACCGTCCGGACGAAAGTACTGTCCGGCCCGGCGAGAAGTCGACGGTCCGCAGGCCAAGGCGCCTTCTCGCGCCTTTTCAGGCCCATCTTCATGTCGACTCCTCGCCTAGCCCTTACCCCCGTTGAACGTCGCGCCAGTGTTGCCCTGGCTGGCCTGTTCGCCTGCCGCATGCTGGGCCTGTTCCTGCTGCTGCCGGTCTTCGCCGTGGCGGCCCGGGGCCTGCCTGGGGGCGACAGTCCGGCCCGCGTGGGCCTGGCCCTGGGCATGTACGGCCTGACGCAGGCCGTGATGCAGATCCCCTTCGGCCTGGCGTCCGACCGCTGGGGCCGCCGGCCCGTGGTCGTGACCGGCCTGCTGCTTTTCATCGCGGGCAGCGTGGTCTGCGCTTTTGCGCACGACCTGCTCTGGATCATCATCGGCCGCGCCATCCAGGGCTCGGGCGCCATCTCGGCCGCCGTTACCGCGTGGCTGGCCGACGCCACCCGCGACGAGGTCCGTGCCCGCGCCATGGCCATGGTGGGCAGCTCCATCGGCTTGTCCTTCGCCGTTGCGTTGATCGCCTCGCCCTTGCTGGTGGGCGAATGGGGGCTGCGCGGCCTGTTCTGGGTGATCGCCGCGCTGGGCGTGGCCAGCCTGATCATGGCGCGCTGGGTTGTGCCCCAGGTACCGGCCAACGATTCCCGCAGCATGAAAGCCGTACGGCCGCGCGAAGTACTCAAGCATCGCGACCTGCTGCGGCTCGACTTCGGGGTGTACTCGCTGCATTTCATCCAGGTGTCGCTCTTTGTGGTCACCCCCGCGCTGCTGACCCGCCTGGGCGGCCTGCAGGCCGACCAGTTGTGGAAGGTCTATCTGCCTATCATTTTTGCGTCTTTTGTGCTGATGGTGCCCGGCGTCATCTATGCCGAGAAACGCCGCATGCATCGCGGTGCCTTGCTGTGCTGCGTGGCAGGGCTGGTCGCGGTGTGCGCGTTGCTGCCCGCGGCGTCGCATCACTTCTACACGCTGGCCCTGGCGCTGACGGGATTTTTCGTCGCCTTCAATATCCTGGAGGCCCTGCAGCCTTCCCTGGTGTCGCGCCTGGCGCCGGCCAACTACACGGGCCTGGCCTTGGGCTTCTACAACACCTCGCAAGCCGCGGGCCTGTTCTCCGGCGGCGCCCTGGGCGGCTGGATGGCGGCCCACGCCGGCTCGCCCGCGG
>DAIDKG010000085.1 GCA_027450125.1 Bordetella sp.
CAACGTACGCGTGCGCGTGGTATTGCCGGGACGCGCGCCTTCCACGCGCTTTGGCGAGAATGCGCAGGCGCTCATGAAAGACGGCTTTTCCGAACCCTACGACGCAATCGTGCAACAGGTCTTCGCGAACTGGCAGCAGGACGCGACCGTCACGCACGCATCGGATGTGGCTCAGGCCGTGTGGCTTGCCGCGACGCAGGCGTCGAGTCCATTCATGATTCCCGCCGGCGAAGACGCCGTCGAATGGTACCGCACGCGCACGCAATAGGCGCCGGAGAAAGCCGGCTGACTGCGCAGGACGCGCATCGACATCGATACGTCCTGCGAGCGGCCGGCCGCCTGCTCGGAAAAACCGTGCCTGCCTAGTTGTCGAAGGACTTGTGCACGCCGTCGCGCGACTGCATGCCGAGCTTTCCTTCGGCGCCCATCGCATCCTGCCAGGCGATCATGGCGGCCGCGACGGCATCCTTCCCGCCGCTGAAGGCCAGCACGGTTTCACCGCATGACGGGCAGACGCCGCCGAATGCGGCATGGATGCCGGGCATGCCTCGGGTATCGATCACGCCAAAGTCGGTGAATGACGTCTTGCACGCACCGCAGACCATCTTTGCTGGGCGCAATGCGTCAATTTTTTCCTTGGCTTGAGCGATGCGCTGATCCTGCGTGCCTCGATTCTTTGCTTGGCCCATTGTTTTCTCCAGCGTCAATTTTTTATTTCGATCCGGGCGACCAGGTCCGGCGCGGCAAAGCTGTCACATACTATGGCTGTTACTGAACAATCCAGGCTACCTCGCAAAGCCAGCCCCGTGGCGGGCGGCCCTAGACCGCCGGCCCCTCGGGCGGCTCCTCCCGGATCGCGACGGCGATCGAACTGCCGACGATCGCGGCGATTCCGATGATGGATATCAGGCCCAGGCTCTCGCCCCACAGGAAAAAGCCGAAGAGCGTTGCCCAGACGATACTCGTGTAGGTGTAGGGCGCAAGTCTGGCCGCGCTGTCGCGCCGTACCGCGGCCGTAAAGAGCAGTTGCCCGGCGGTGGCGAACAGCGCCAGCAGCGCCAGGACGAACAGGCCCTTCAGCGTCGGCGTCCGCCATGCGAACAGCAGGGAAATTCCGGTCAGGACAGCGCCGAAGGCGGTGAAAAAAAGGACGGTCATGCTTGACTCGTCACTGGCCTTGAGCTTGCGGATCTGGATCATGGAAAGCGCGCCGCACAATGCGCTCGACAGCAGCAGGCTCGGCCCGATGAGATTCGACAGGCTGCCGTGAGGCCGGACCACCAGGACAATCCCGAGAAAGCCGACAAAGGCGGCTAAGGCATTTCGCGCGAGCATGCGCTCGCCGAGCAGAACGGGTGCGAGAAGAACGACGAAGATCGCCTCTGAATAGACAATCGCCACGGCCTCGCTCAACGGCAGGTACGGCAGGCCCGCGAAAAACAGCCCTGATGCGCCGAGAAGCGTGAGCGCGCGTGCAGACTGCGCGCGAAAGTCGATCCTGCGAATGCGGGTGCCCCACGACCCGCCGCGAAGACTGACGAAAAAGGCCGGCACGACGCCGAACAGCATGCGAAAGAACGTCACTTCGTTTGCCGGATAGTCGAGCGCCACCGTTTTTCCGAGCGCATCGACGACCGCGAAGCAAAACATGGAAATCAGTATCAGGGCGATCGTCCGATATGGGCCTGTACGATCGAGAACTGAAATATTGGTGCGCATGGACGCTTCCGGTAGCCGCAGGTTCCGTGCCGGGCGCTGAAGTCGTCAACGACCGGCCGGCACAAGTTCCGCTTATGCCTCGATGACGTATCGGCGATCCGTCACGGGTGTCTCGCCGACATGACTGGACTGAAGGCCCGCGAAAGTCCAGCCGTTGTTTTCGTAAAAACGGATCGCCTTGTGGTTTCCTTCCAAGGCGTAGAGATGCACCCGCGTTTCGCCCTGTTCTCGGGCCCACGCGCGCACCGCTTCGATCATGCGCTTTCCGAGTCCGCGCCCTTGGAAGGCCGCCAGGACGTGAAGGCTGCTTAGCAGCGCGCCATGCGCCGGATCGTCGGCACTTTCAGCGCTTACAAAGCCGGCGGGCTCCCGGCCGACCTCGGCGATGAGGACTAGCCCGCGGTCTTGCAGCGGTCGGGAAAGGAGCGCGTCCCAGTGCGTTCTGTGTTCCAGAGCAACCCGTTCGCCCAGGTATTCGGCGGGCAGGAGCGTACGATAGGCGACGCGCCAGCTCGCCGTGTGCAACGCGGCGACGAGGGCGCTGTCGCCCGCCGAGGCGGCCCGGAGCGAAACCTCTGGAATTTGCATTTTGTGTTCCAAAATCCGGATGGGCTGCAAGTGTAGCAAGCTGCCGGAGGGCGCCCTTTGGCGATCCTGTCCTCGATGATTGCGGGAAACCAAGTCCCGGTACGAAGGTCGGGACTAGAATCCGCAATTTGCACCCCGCCCATGCCCTTGCTTCCGACCACCGCCACCGCACCCTTCTGCCCCGCCGAGGTCAAGGGCAGCATCCGGATCGACGCTGCGTCCTCGCGATGGATCAAGCTCAAGCGCTTCCTGGGACCGGGGCTGCTCATCGCCATCGGCTACATGGACCCGGGCAACTGGGCGACCGATATCCAGGCGGGATCGCAGTTCGGCTATGCGCTGCTGTGGGTCGTGGCGCTGTCGAGCCTGGCAGCCATCTTCCTGCAGATGCTGGCCGCGCGCCTGGGCCTGGTCTGCGGCAAGGACCTGGCGCAAGCCAGCTTCGAGCGCTACGGCCGGTTCGGACGGGCGGTGCAATGGTTCACGGCCGAGCTGTCCATCGTTGCCTGCGACATCGCCGAGGTACTGGGCTGCGCGCTGGCCTTCAAGCTGCTGTTGGGCCTGTCGCTGCCCTGGGGCATCGCGCTGACGGCGCTGGACACGCTGATCGTGCTCGGGCTGCAGGGCCGGGGCTTTCGCCAGATCGAGGCGATCGTGCTGGTGCTGATCGGCACCATGGCCGCCTGCTTCGTGGCGCAGTGCGCGATGATGTCGCCCGACTGGCATGCGGTGTTCAGGGGGCTGATGCCCAACGACCCGGGCCATGATCGCAAGGATGCGGTGGTGCTCGCATTGGGCATCGTTGGCGCGACCATCATGCCGCACAATCTCTACCTGCACTCGTCGGTGGTGCAGACCCGCAACGTGGTCGGCGGCACGCGCGGCATGATCCGCGACACGCTCGCGATGGTCCGCATCGACACCGTGGTGTCGCTGCTGCTGGCCACGTTCGTCAACGCAGCGATTCTCGTGCTGGCCGGCTCGGTGTTTCATGTGTCCGGCCACACTGACGTGGCCGACATCGAGCAGGCCTACCGGCTGATCGCGCCGATCGCGGGCGGCGCGGCGGCCCTGCTGTTCGGCATCGCGCTGCTGGCCTCGGGCCAGAGCTCCACGCTGACCGGCACGATCGCAGGGCAGGTGATCATGGACGGCTTTCTGCACCTGAAGATCCCCTGCTATCAGCGCCGCCTGATCACGCGCGGGCTCGCGCTGGTTCCGGCGCTGGCCGGCGTGCTCTGGCTCGGCGATCACGCCGTGGGCAGGCTGCTGGTCTGGAGCCAGGTGCTGCTCAGCCTGCAGCTGCCGTTCGCGATGTGGCCGCTGATCCGCTCGGTCAGCGACCGCAAGCTGATGGGCGAGCATGCGATCGGCATGCGCACGCAGGTGCTCGCCTGGGGGCTGTTCGCGGTGATTACGGGCGTCAATCTGGTGCTGATTGCCAGCGTCGGGGGGTGAGGCCGGCTCCGGTTCCGGAACGGTTCGGCTTCATCAGGAAAAATGCACGGCGATGCAGCCCAGCCTGCCGTAGTCGGCATGCAGCGTGTCGCCCGGGCCTACCGCCACCGTGCGCGTGAAGGAACCCGCCAGGACGATATGCCCCGCCTCCAGGCCGGTGTCGTGCAGCGCCAGCTTGTTGGCCAGCCAGGCAACGCCCAGCGCCGGATGCCCCAGCACCGCCGCGGACACGCCGGACTCTTCGATGACGCCGTTCTTGAACAGGACAGCGCCGACCCAGCGCAGGTCGATGTCCAGGGGCCGCACCGGCCGGCCTCCCAGCACGATGCCGGCACAGGCCGCGTTGTCGGCGATATTGTCGACGATGGTGCGCGGATATTTGCTGCGTCCGTCGATGATCTCCAGGGCCGGGACGACATAATCGGTGGCGTCCAGCACATCGAAGAGCGTGACGTCCGGTCCGCGCAGCGCCTTGCCCAGAACGAAGGCCAGCTCGACTTCCACGCGCGGCACGATGAGCTTTGCGGTGGAGATGGTCTGGCCGTCCTGGAAAAACATGGAGTCCAGCAGATGCCCGTAGTCGGGCTCGTCTATGCCCACGGTGCTCTGCATGGCCTTGGACGTCAGGCCTATCTTGTGTCCGCGCAGCCGGGCGCCCTGGGCGATCTTGCGCTCGATGACGAGCTTCTGCACGGCGTAGGAATCGGCAATCTCCATGCCCGGGAACAGCTGGGCCAGCTGCGTGGTGGGCACGCCGGTAAGCTCGGCCTCCAGCATCAGCCCGGCGGCGCGGGCGCGGTCCTGGTCATTGAGCATGGGACACCCCTCGCTCCATCGCAACCGGCTCGTCGGCCACGGGATTGGACAGCACGCCGATGCCGGACACTTCGACCTCCACCACGTCGCCGGGCTTGAGAAAGCGCGGCGGCACAAAGCGCACGCCGGCGCCCACCGGGGTGCCGGTGAGGATGACGTCGCCCGGCTCCAGGGTGGTCCAGATCGAGATGTAGCGGATCAGCTCGTCGAACGGGAACATGAGGTTGGCGGTCGTATCGTGCTGCCGCTGCTCGCCGTTGACGCGGGTGGTGACTGTCATCGGCGCGGCGGGGTCGAAGCCGTCGGCGGTGGCCATCCATGGCCCCATCGAGCCGCTCGATTCGAAATTCTTGCCCTGGGTCACGTTGAATTTGCCATGGCGCACCCAGTCGCGCACCGTACCCTCGTTGGCGCAGGTAAACCCGGCAATGTGGGACCAGGCATCGGCCGCCGCGATGCGGCGGCCGCGCCGGCCGATGACCATTGCGATCTCGCCTTCATAGTCCAGCTGCTCGGATTCGCGCGGGCGCAGCACGGCCTGGCCATGGCCGACGAAGGAACCCGCAAAGCGTGGGAAGACGCTCGGGTAGGCGGGCGCGGCGCTGCCGTCCTTGTACTCCTCGTTGCGATTGCCGTAGTTCACGCCGACGCAGATGATCTTTCCCGGGTCGGGAACGGGCGGCAGCAGTTTCACGTCCGCCAGGCGCAAGGTAGCGGGCAGGCTCTGGGCGCGACGCGCGAGCTCCTGCAGTGCCTGCGCCGCGATCGCGGCGCGCAGGCTGTCGTATCCCAGGCCGGCCAGGTCGACGATATCGCCGTCGCCGCGCAGCAGGCCGAAACCCGTGCGGCCTCGATGTTCGAAGGAAAGCAGTTTCATCGGTCGAATCCAAAGAGGCGGGCGGGGTTGTCGACCAGGATCTTTTTCAGCGTGCCGGCATCGCCTGCATAGAGCGCCAGTTGATCCACCAGGCGGCCCTCGTCGGGCGTGGGTTTGACCGAGACGGGATGGGGCCAGTCGCTGCCCCAGATCACCCGGTCGGGGTTGGCCGCGATCAGGGCCTGCGCCAGGGGCACGACGTCGTCCCAGCCATCGCCCGTTCTGGACAGTTTTTCGGTCAGGGACAGCATCACCCAGAAGTTGCCGCGCGCCAGTAGTTCCACCAGCTTGCGCCGGCTGGGATCGCCCTCGCCCGCTGCCGGATCGGCGCGGCCCATATGGTCGATCACCACGGGGATGTCCAGGTCTTCGAACTGCGATGCCTGCGCCATGATGCCGTCCGGTTCGGGCTGGAATTTGGCATACCAGCCCAGCTCGCGCAGGCGTGCGATCGACCGCCGGAACGCGGCCGGTTCCATGCTGATCCCCAGGCCCTGGCGGGTATAGCGCGCGCCGCGCACACCGGCATCGTGCAGCCTGGCGATGTAGGCGTCGTCGCGCTCGGCCAGGACGACCGCGTTGGCGCAGCCGCGGTAATTCGGGCCGGCAGCGGCCAGGCCGTCCAGCACGACCTGGTGATCGGCGCCGTAGGTCGTGGCCTGGACGATGACGCCGCGTTCGATGCCCAGCAGGCGATGCAGCGCCAGGGCGACCTCGATCGTGGCTCCAGGCATTTCGTATGCCGCGCCGGGGCGCACTGGATAACGTTCGACGGGGCCGAAGACGTGGAACTGGCTGTCGCAGGCGCCCGCGGGCAGCCGTGTGCGCGGCGCGGTGGGATGGGGCTGGAAGGATTGATATTGGGTCATGCCTCGCTCCCGGACTGCAGCACGGCGACGAAATCGCATTCGACGAGTTTGTCGCCGTCCAGGTCTGCCTTCATGGTGTGGCGCGCCGGGCGGTCCTCAGGATCCGGAAAGGTACGCAGCCACACGGCATTGAGCGCGGCGCGCTGGTTGCGGTCGCGCATCCAGACCGTCATCTTGACGATGTCGGCCAGCGATCCGCCGCCGGCCGCGACGATGCGGCGCACATGATCGAACATCAGTTCGCACTGGCGTTCTATCGATGCGCCATAGGCGCCCGTGGCCGGATCGGTGCCCTGGATGCTGCCCGAGTACAGCATGCTGCCGATACGGCAGGCGGCGGGAATGGGATTCTTGTGGCCGAAGCCTTCGGCGTAGATGCTGCGTCTGCTCATGTGCGGGTTCCGAAAAATGCGCGGCGTGCGGTGAAGACTCAGTTGGCAGTGATGTGCGCGCTCTTGATGATGGGCGTCCAGCGCGCGTCCTCGGCGGCCAGGTAGCGGGCAAATGCCTGCGGCGTGCTGCCGCGCGCCTCGGCGCCCAGCGCATCGAAACGCTTGACGATGTCGGGCTGCTTCAGGATGCCCATGAGCGCCTTGCTGACCTTTTCCACCACGTCGGGCGGCGTGCCTTTAGGGGCCAGCAGGCCGGTAAAGGTCGAGGCTTCCATGCCCTGTATTCCCGCCTGCGCGAACGTGGGCACGTCGGGCAGTTGCGGCACGCGCTTGGCCGTGGTCACGGCCAGTGCGCGCAGCTTGCCGGCCTTGATGAAGGGTGCCGCCACCGAAACCTGGTCGAACTGGAAATCCACCTGGCCGCCCAGCAGGTCGTTGGTGGCGGGGGCATTGCCCTTGTACTGCGCGGTGATCCAGCGCGCGCCGGTGATGTGCTGCAGCAGCTCGCTGAGCAGGTGATTGCTCGTTCCCGCACCGGGCGAGGCCATGGTCAGCTTGCCCGGTTCTTTCTTGGCCAGCGCGATCAGATCGGCCACCGATTTGACCGGCAGGGAAAGCTTGGTCTCCAGAACCATGGGCGTAAAGGAAACCGAGCTGATGGGTTCGAAATCGCGCTTCCATTCGTACGCATCGGGACGATTGAAGATCAGCGGACTAAACAGCAGCGGCCCGTTGGCGGCCATGAACAGCGTGTAGCCGTCGGGGTTGGCGTGGGCGACGAATTCGCCGGCGATCATGCCGCCCGCGCCCGCCCTGTTCTCGATGATGACCGGCTGCCCCAGGGCGGCCTGCAGGCCGGGGCTGATGAGGCGGGCGGCCACGTCCACATTGCCGCCCGGCGGGTACGGAACGATGATGTCGATCGGCCTGTCGGGCCAGGCGGCCTGGGCCAATGGGGCCAGGCTGGCGAGCGCGGCGGCGGCGCACGTCTTGATCAGAAAGCGGCTGAACATGATGGTCTCGTCTCCTGTGTGTCGGTCTTGTGCAGAGAACTCTAGGAATTCGCGTCGGCGGCGACAACGCAAAAATCATGAAAAAGTCCGGAATATGGACTTAAATCGAGATTGGCTGCCAGGCGGTCTTTTGATACCGCGCGGCAAGCGCCGACAATAGGCTCGGGGTTTTGCTGATTTCGCATGCCTTCCGCCCCTCTTGAAAGTTCAATATCCGGACGTCTGGAAAAGACCCATCCCTATGCGTATCGCCGCGCCCGAGCTCACGCCGGAACAGACCTACAAACTCATGAGCGGCATCGTCGTGCCGCGCCCCGTTGCTTGGATCAGCAGCCTGGGCCCGGGCGGCAAGGTCAACCTTGCGCCCTTCAGCTGCTTTACGTTCGTCTCGAACACGCCGCCCATGGTGGGCGTCAATATCGGCCGCAAGGCTGGCGTGCGCAAGGACACCGCCCGCAACATCATGGAGCATCGGCATTTCGTGGTGAACCTGGGCGACGAGACCCTGCTCGATGCCATCCATGCGAGCGCACAGGAGCATCCGCCCGACGTCAGCGAGGCCGAGCTGCTGGGCCTGGAGGTCGTCGCCAGCGACGCAATCGGCACGCCGCGCCTTGCCGCCGCGCCCATCGGCATGGAATGCCGCCTTCACAGCGTGACGCCCTACGGCGACACCGGCGCGGAATTTTTCGTCGGGCAAGTGCTGGTCTTTCATATACGCGACGGCCTGGCACAGGACGGCAAGATCGACACCGAAAAATTGCGTCCGGTCTGCCGCATCGGCGGCCCCAACTACGCGACTCTGGGGCCCATCATCACCAAGCAGGCGATCCGGCAGACGCCCAAGTCCATCATGGCGGACGGCCGCACAGCGCCATGACGCGGCGTGCTTCGGGAAATCTTCCATGACGGAAGCGGTCGGCGACGATACCCCCGGCGGGGCGCAGACCGTGCGCCGCACCATGGCCGTCCTGCGCCTGGTCGCCTGCAGCCAGGAACGCGGCGCGCGCCTGATCGACCTGGTGCGCATGTCCGGCCTGAACCGGCCCACGGTGCACAGGCTGCTCAGGACGCTGCTCCTGGAGGGCGCCATCGAGCAGGATCCGCACACCCGGCGCTATCTCATCGGTCCGGAAATCAGCCTGCTGGGCTTGGCGCGCACCCGCCGCTTTCCCTTGCTCACGCTGGCGGATCCCTATCTGACCGAACTGGCGGACCAGGTCGGCGATACCGTGTTCCTGAGCATACGCCACGGCCATGACTCGATCTGTATAGGCCGGCGGACCGGACATCACTCCATCCAGGTACTGTCGATCGAGGTCGGGGTGCGCCGGCCATTGGGTATCGGGGTTTCCGGCGTGGCCCTGCTTGCCAGCCTGTCCGAGAAGGAAAGCGCGGCCCTGGTGGCCGCCAATGCGGCGCGCCTGGCGGTCCTGGGCGAAAATCCGGCACAGATATCGGCCCGCGTCGCCAAGGCGCGTTCCATCGGCTACTCGCACGCCCCCATCGGCCTGATGCCGGGCACCAGTGCAGTGGCCGTCCTCGTTCCCGGCCTGGATGGCACGGCGCTGGGCGCCGTGACGGTTACCGCCATGGCCGAGCGGCTGGCGCCGGGCAAGCTCGGCCGCGTGGTGGACCTGATGCGGACCGCCGCCCAGGCCATTTCGCGGCGATACGAAGAAATCGAGTTGCGGCGGCCGTGACGCGCATCAATGCCGGGCTTTCGATCCTGCCCGGCGCGGCGCATAGTGCGCCTGTACCCGCCGCAGCACCGTACCCACCAGGGGAGCCGGATCGGCCTGGCGCCAGATCACCTGGCTGACCGAGCGCGCCTCGTGCGCAAATGCGATGAACCGCGTCCCCGCCAGGCCGCTGCGCGCCAGGCAGGCCGGCACGATGGATACGCCCAGGCCCTGCGATACCAGCGCCGCCACGCTCAGCCAATGCCGCACCTCGTGGCGCACGGCCGGCACGAATCCGGCCGCCACGCATAGCGACATCACGGTCGCGTAGTAACTGGGCGAGGCCGCCTGCGCGAACATGACGAACTCCTCGCTGCTCAGGGCCTTCAGATCCAGGCGCCGCCGTCCGGCCAGGGGATGCGTCTCGGGCATGCAGACGACGAAAGGCTCGTCCATGAGGTCGAGCGCGCCGATCTCGCGCGGCACCGGGTTGGCGTGGATGAAACCCAGGTCCAGTTCGCCACGCCGCACGGCCTCGATCTGATCGTGGGAGTTGGTCTCGGACAGCACGTGTTCCACATCGGGCAGTTCGGTGCGCAGCGCCCCAAGCAGCGCGGGCAGGCCACGGTACAGCATGGACCCGACAAAACCGATGCGCAGCCGGCCGTGCAGGCCGGCGTCCACACGCCGTACGAGTTGGCCCACTTCGTCCGCCTGGCGCAGCAGGCCCTGGGCTTCGCGATAGAGCACCCGACCGGCCTCGGTCAGCGCCACGTGCCTGCTGGTGCGCTCCAGCAGGCTGGCGCCGAGCAGTTCCTCCAGCTGGCGTATGGCGTAGCTCAAGGGCGGCTGGGAGATGTGCAGGCGCTGCGCGGCCCTGCCGAAATGGCGCTCCTGGGCCACCGCGATGAAATAGCGCAGCAGCCGCGGTTCCAGTTCCATGCCGGCATCTCCTCGATCCATACTTTGCATGTATTGTTCAACACAAAAACAGTATTTGTATAGATCGATCAAAGTTTGGAAGATGACGCCATCCCTGTCGCCGGAGCCGCTTCTTCCATGGATGCCCCTGCCGTTCCCGATTCGCGCGGCCTGAACCTGTACCGGGCCGACCCTTACGCCGCCTCCCTGGCCGAGCGCTATCTGCCCGCCGATCTCTATCGCCACCTGGCGCCGCATTTCGATCGCCTGGGCCAACTGGCCGGCGGCAGGCTGGATGAGCTGGCCGCCGTTGCCGACAGGAATCCGCCCACGCTGTCGGTGCGCAGCCGCGCCGGCACGGACGAGTCCCGTATCGACAAGCACCCTGCCTATGTGGATATGGAGCGCCTGGCCTACAGCGAGTTCGGCCTGGCCGCGCTGTCGCACCGCGGCGGCGTGCTGGGCTGGCCCGAGCCCATGCCTGCGGCGGCCAAGTATCTGCTGACCTATCTCTTCGTGCAGGCCGAGTTCGGTCTGTGCTGTCCGGTGAGCATGACCGATTCACTGGCGCGCACACTGCGCAAGTTCGGCGACCCCGCGCTGGTGGCAAAGGTGCTGCCGCAGGTCACCTCGCAGGATTTCGACGAACTGCGCCAGGGCGCCATGTTCATGACCGAACAGGCCGCGGGCTCGGACGTGAGTGCCACCGAGACCGTGGCGCGCGAACAGGCCGACGGCAGCTGGCTGCTCAGCGGCGACAAATGGTTCTGCTCCAATGCCGATGCGGGCTACGCCATGGTGCTGGCGCGCAGCGAGGACGCCCCGGGCCTGAACGGCGTGTCGCTCTTTCTGCTGCCGCGCGATCTGCCCGACGGCACGCACAATCACTATCGCGTGCTGCGCCTGAAGGACAAGCTGGGCACGCGGT